>JBBAVU010000001.1:0-47834 GCA_040397565.1 Pirellulales bacterium
CACGCCCGCGGCCCCTGCGGCACCCGCGAGCTGACGACCTACAAGTACGTCGTCCGCGGCTCGGGCCAGGTTCGGGGATAGGCCGGCAAACCCCACTTCAGACGGACCCTGCTTTGGGAAGATTCCGACTGTTTTCCGCGAAACTGCGACGCGAGCGCCCCCCTTTTTTCGTAGGCACGGGGGCTTTCCTGCGAGCGATATACGCTTCGCGCAATCGCGAGCCGGTTGCTTGACACGTTTTCTGTTGACGGAATAAACTCCCGAACAGTTTGGGAAAGGTTGTACGAAAGCCTTTCCAGAGTTTTCCCAGGAGCAGCTACTGCACGCACCCGTCACCGTGTTCTGCATAAGCAGAAACGCTGGCCTTCTTTTCGTGCGGCAGTGTTTTTCGGCGTCCACCAGGGTGTTTGTTTTGCGCTCACTCCCGGCTCAGCCGCTCCCTTCCCACGGCCTATAGGCCTTCGTTTCGCTCGCCAGTTCCCGGCTTCGGGTGCGTGTTCATCGGTTCCAGCCCGTTGAATTCACGACCTTTTTCCCCAGAAGCCACAGCATGATCATGGATCGCATCGCGCCCAGGATGGGTTGTTTCCGTTTCCCGTGTCATCCGAGCCCCCTCGTCGTCTTGGTCACCCTGGCATGCATGCCGCTCGCTGCCTCGCGGCCGGCGGTCGCGCAGACGGCCGTGACGTGGCTCGTGACAGGCTCCGGGGCCTACCCCTGGACGACCGGGAGCGCATGGAGCACGGGCACGGCCCCCAACGCGGTTGGCGCCTCGGCGAGCGTGACAGCCAACATCACTGGCAACCAGACGCTCTCGCTCGACGCGCCAATCACGCTCGGCCGGCTCGACCTGGGCGACCCCGACGGCTCCAACGCCTACACGGTCTCGTCCGCGGCCCCTGCCAATCGCCTCACGTTCGACGCCACGTCGGGCAACGCCATCCTCAACCAGACGTCCACGAGCGCGGCCAATATCATCACGGCCGGCGTGCGGTTGAACGACACGCTCGTCGTGACGAACAGCTCGGCGAATGCCCTCACGATCTCCGGGGCGATCATCGGGTCGGGCGGCCTCACGAAGAGCGGGGTGGGCACGCTGATCCTCGGCGGAGGCAACTCTTACACCGGGGCCACGACGATCACGGCCGGCACGCTCCAGGTTACGCGAAACGACGCTCTGCCCAGCAGCGCCCTGACGATGTCGGGCGGCGCGCTCGATCTCACGGGCGTCAGCGCCTCGGCCGGCGCCTTCTCGGCCTCGGCCGGCGTAAGCCTGACGGGCGGTTCGCTCACCGCCACGAGCTACGCGTTTTCGAACGCGGCCGATACGGCCACAGTCAGTAGCATTCTGGCAGGCTCCGGTGGGCTCACGAAGACAGGCGCCGGCAACCTCACGCTGAACGCCGCCAACACCTACACCGGCGCCACCACCGTGAGCGGCGGCGGCACGCTCACGCTCGGCGTCGCCAACGCCATCGCGAGCACGGGCACGCTGACGATGACGAACGGCTCGCTCGTGCTCGGCGGGACCCAGTCGCTCGCCCAGTTCAATGCGACCGACGTCACGCTCGGCTCGGGCACTATTTCCGCCTCAACGGGCTTCGCCTTCACTGTCGGCTCCGGCACGAACACCGTCGGCACGGTCCTCGCGGGCTCCGGCACCTTCGCGAAGAACGGCAACGGCACGCTCCTGCTCACGGGCAGCAACAGCTCCACCGGTGCGTACACGATCAACACCGGCGCCCTCGCGATCGGCTCCGCCGAGCGGATCGCAAACACCGCCAGCGTGACGCTCGCCGGCGGCACGTTCGATCTCGGGGGCTTCGCCGAGACGATCACGAACTTCAATGCCACCGGGGCAGGCACGGTCACCACTGGTACGCTGACCACAACGGGCAGCTTCGGGTTCAGCAATGCCTCCGGCACGGTGACGGTCGATTCGATTTTGGCGGGCACCCGGGCGCTCACGAAGTCCGGCAACGGCACGACGCTTCTCAACGCTGCCAACACCTACACCGGCGCCACGACCGTCAGCGGCGGCACGCTCGCCCTTGGCGGGAACGAGCGGATCGCGGACGCAAGCAGCCTCACGCTCTCCGGAGGCTCGCTCGATCTCCGTGGTAACTCCGAGACGATCACGAACTTCTCCGCCTCGAGCGCGGGTGCCGTGACGGGCGGCACCCTCACTGCGACGGGCACGTTCGGCGTCAGCAACGCCACGGGCACGGTGCAGATCGACGCCGCCCTCGCCGGTGTGGGCAAAAACCTCACGAAGAGCGGTGCCGGCACGCTCGTGCTCGCCGGGGTCAACACCTACACCGGCACGACCACCCTCTCCGCCGGCACATTGCAACTCGGCCGCAGCGACGCCCTCGACGACGCCTCGTCGCTCGTGATCTCCGGCGGCACGATGAGCCTCGGCGGATTCACCGACACCGTGGCCAGCTTCTCGGCGACGGCGGCCGCCACGGTCAACAACGGGACGCTCACCTCGACGGGCGGCTATGCGGTGAGCAATGCCTCCGGCACCGCGACGATCGATGCGATCCTGGCGGGCGGCGTGAATCTCACCAAGACCGGTGCCGGCACGCTGATCCTCGGTGCCGCCAACACCTATACCGGCACGACGTCGATTCAGGCGGGCACGCTCCAACTGGGCACGGCGGGCAACCTCGCCTCGACAAGCGCCGTCGATCTCGTCGGCGGCACGTTCAACCTCAACAGCCGTTCGCAGACGCTCGATGCCTTCTCGATCACGGGCTCGGGCACGGTGACGGCCGGCACGCTGTCGGCCGGCTCCTACACGGTGAACGCGACGGCCCCGTCGGCGATCAACGCTGCCATGACCGGCAACGGTGCCCTCACGAAATCCGGCACCGGCGTGCTCACGCTCGGCGGAGCCAATTCGTTCACGGGCGGCACGACGATTAATGACGGCGGCGTGACGGTCAGCGGAGCCAGCGCCGTGCTCGGCGGTGGTGTCACGCTCAACGCCGGCACGCTCACGAATAGCGTAGGCAATGGCATCACTGGGGCCGTGACCGTCAACGGCGGCACGTTCACCGGAGCCCAGGCCACGAGCATGGGCGTGCTTACCATTGCCGGCGGTGCCGTGACGAACACTGGCACGATCACGGCCACGGCAGTGAATGTCACTAATGGCTCGGGCACAACGGCGACGTTCTCCGCGCTCCTCTCGGCAACAACCGGCGCCTTCACCCGCACGGGCGCTGGCACGCTCGTGATGAGCGGCAGTCTTGCCGCGTACTCGAACACGCTATCGACTGGGAGCCTCGGGCTGATTCAGGCTGGCAACAATTCGTCTCTTGGAATTGGCCTCCTCAAACTCGAAGGCGCTCAGCTTTCCTCCAACAGCACCACCGCCCGCTCGTTCGCCAACAACCAGATTCAAATCACGACCGACACGACCCTCGGCGACACGACAAACACGGGTACCCTCACGTTCGCTTCCGGTACGGGCACGCTCATCGGTGACCGCATCCTCACGGTGAATAGCGACGTGGCGTTCACCCGCCTCTCCAGCACAGGTGCCTTCACGAAGGCCGGCCCCGGCACGCTCACGCTGAGCGGCTCCAACGGTTTCGGCGGCACCACGATCAATGGTGGCGGCCTCACGCTGGCCGCCTCGTCCACGCTCGCGGGCAATGTCCTTGTCAATACGACGGGCACGCTCACCAACTCTTCCGCGGCGGCCAACGCGCTCTCGGGCACGGTGACGCTCGACGGCGGCTCGTTCGCCACAACGGTGAGCACGACCGTCGGCCGTCTGCTCGTGCAGGGTGCGGGCGGGTCGGTGCTCAACACGGGCACGATCACGGCGACCAACGGCATCGACGTTTCCGCCACGAGCGGGACGGTAGCGTTCACGGCGCCGATCCGTGGAACGACGGCGTTCGACCGCAGCGGCAGTGCCACGCTCGTGATGAACACGGCAAACACCGGCTACTCCGGCACGGCCACGCTCGGCGGCACCGGCCTCGTGCAGGTCGGCACCGGCACGGCGTTCGGCACCGGCGCCCTCTCAATTGGTGGCATTCAGTTGTCCTCAAATAGCACCGGCGCCCGCACGATCGGCAACAACACCGTGCAGTTCACCGGCGACTCCACGCTCGGCGACGCGGTCAACACCGGCACGCTCACGTTTTCCGGCACGAGCACACTCTCCGGAAACCGCACGCTCGCGGTCGCGAGCGACGTGATCTTCAGCCGCGGCCTCACCGGCACGGGTAGTGACACGTTCACGAAGACGGGCACGGGCACGCTCACAGTCAACGGCACGAGCTCGTTCGGCGGCGGTGGAAACGTCCGTGAGGGCACGTTCGCCGTCAGCGGCGCGAACACGAAGCTCAACGGCGCGATCGCCGTGGGCACCGCGGGCACGCTCCTCAATTCCACGACCAACGGCGTCACGGGCGCCGTCACGCTCAACGCCGGCGGCGTGTTCAACAACACCGTGACCAACACGGCCACGAGCCTGACGGTCAACGGCGGCACGTTCGCCGGATCGGGCAACCTGACGCTCACCACGCTCACGCTCGCCGGCTCCGGCGATTTCGTGAACACGGGATCGCTCACCGCCTCGGCGATCAACGCCACGGCCGCCTCCGGCACGACAACACTCGGCACGACGCTCACAGGAGCCGGCTCGTTCACGAAGAGTGGCGCGGGCACCGTGGCCGTGACCGGCTCCAACACGGGCTATACCGGGCCGGTGTCGCTTGGCGCCGGCACCACGCTCGTCGGCTCCGGCACTGCGCTCGGCACCGGCGCGCTCTCGCTCGGCGGTGCGACGCTCGCCACGTCGGGTAGCCTCTCGCAGACGCTCGGCAACGCCCGCATGAACTTCGACGGCAACGTGACGTTCGGCAGCGGCACCAACAACGGCAGCCTCACGCTTTCCGGATCCGGCGTGCTCACGGGTGACCGCACGCTCGACGTGGACGTCGCCACGAGCCTCTCGGGCCCGATGACCGGCGGCTTCGGCTTCACGAAGACGGGCGGCTCCACACTCACGCTCAACGGCGCTAACACCTACAGCGGCACGACGAGCGTGGCGGCCGGGCAGCTCCGCGTGATGGAAGCGGCTGGTGCAGGCAAGAGCGGCACCACGATCGTCCAGGGCGGCTCGCTCGTCCTCGGCAACGACACGGCCCTCGGCTCCGACGCCCTGGACCTCTCCAGCGGCGGCTTCTATTCCAGCGGTGCCCGCACGATTTCCAATGCCGTCACGCTCTCGGGCAGCATCGCGGCCGGCTCGACCGGAAGCGGTGTCAACGGCTCGCTCACCTTCACCGGCCCGTTCACCCTCTCGGGCGCCGGAAACCGCATCATCAATGCGGGCAACACGATCGCGATCTCGGGCGAGGTCTCGGGCGATGGCACGCTCGTGAAGCAGGGCGGCTCCTCGCTCACGCTTTCCGGCTCCAACGGCTACTCGGGCGGCACGACGATCTCCAACGGTCTGTTGACCTACTCGACGGCCGAGGCCCTGCCCGCCACCGGGAACGTCACGATCAGCGGCGGTGCCCTCGCCGCCACGGGGCCGTACGGCAGCGTCACGGCCTGGCTCGGCAGTGGCCGGATCGCCAACAACCCCAACGGCGCCCTCGCGCTCACGACGAGCAGCACGACCGAGACGATCGACTTCAGTGCGGCCGGTAACTCCGGCTTCGCGAACATCCAGAACCTCTCCCTCGGCGCGGCGACGACGCTCACCTACTCCGGGTCGTTCACGCCGTACGAGGCCGACGGCACCCAGACCTACCGGCTCGGCGGGGGACCGGGCCTGCTCACGTTCGCCACCGCGATCACCGACGGCGGCACGAACCCGACCCAGGTCGTGATCCGCGGCGACTCGAGCGGCGGCCGCGTGCGATTCGGCACGGACAACACGTTCACCGGCGATGTGACGCTCTCCTCCAGCTATCTCGACTTCTCGAACCCGAACCAGCTCACAAACGTCACGGGTTCGTCGGGCAACGCCCTCGTATTCGAGGGAGGCGGTCTGTACTACTCGGGCACCGACACCGACCTCTCGGACAAGTTCGCCCCGGTTGCAAGCTCCCGGCAGGCGCTCATCCACACCAACGGCCAGAGCGTCGCGTTCGCCACGGCGATCACCGGCTCGGGAGGCCTGTGGAAGACCGGCGCCGGCACCCTCACGGCCACGGCCGATTACCTCGGGGCCACGACCGTCAACGGCGGCACACTCACGCTCACGCTCGCGAGCGACGCCGCCTCTGCGCCGATTGGGACGTTCTCGATGTCGAATAACGGGCTCCTCCAGGTCACCACGGCGACCAACCGCACGGTCAACGCGACCTTTTCGCAGACGTCGGGCGGCACGCTCGAACTCTCGACCACGGGCGGTGCCGAGCTCACGCTCTCCGGCGCGCTCACGAGGACCTCGGGCACGTCGAATCTGCCCGGCCCGATTCGCGCGACGGGCGGCACCGTCGTGTTCAACGGCCGCTCGACGACGCCTGCGGTCACCGACTGGACCGTCACCGGCGGCACGCTCGTGCTTTCGAGCACCACGGCCAACCAGAACGACACGACCGTGTCGGTCGCGGCGGGCAGCACCGTCCGGCTCGGCGCGTCGAACCAGATCCTCACGGCGGTGGAGGGCCTCTCGGGCACGTTCGACCTCGCGGGCTACTCCGATACGTTCGAGACCGTCAGCGGCACGGGGGTCGTCACCAACTCGAACAGTCTCGCCCCGAGCACGCTCACGCTCACGACTGGCGGCACGCTCACGCCCACGTTCACCGACTCGGGTTCCGTCGGCAGCCTGCGGCTCGTGTTCAGCGGCTCCGATGCGAGCCAGATGTTCACGATGGCGAACAACGCAAATAGCTACGTCGGCGGCACGGAGATCACGCAGGGCGTGCTCGCGATCGGCTCGGGGGCGAACGTGCTCGGCGGCGTCGCCGGCTCGCTCACCGCGGCCGGCACGGCGCTCACGGGCTCGACGGGCACCGTCGTGATCCAGAGCACCGACTCGGGGAGCCGGACCTACGGTGGTGAGTTCCGCGTGGCAGGGCCGGTCACGCTCGGCGGCGGCTCGACCGGTGATCTGACGTTCTCGGGGGCCACGACGCTCGTCACCACAAGTACGATCGCCAACGACGGCAGCGTCACGCTTTCCGGCCCGGTCGGGGGAGCCAATGGCTTCACGAAGACGGGGGCCGGCCTGCTCACGCTCTCCGGCAATAACACCTACAGCGGCCTGACGACGCTCGCCTCCGGCACGCTCCTCGCGAGCGGGGCGAACTCGGGCTCGGGCGGCACGCGGCTCGAGGCCGGCCAACTACTCGTGGGGGCAAGCGACCCGCTCGCGTCGGGCACGCTCTCCTTCGCCGGCGGCGCCGTGTCGAGCGATGGCCTCTCCGCCCGCTTGCTCTCCAACCCGCTCCTGTTCTCCGCCGCCACCACGCTCGGCGACGGCAGCCGCACCGGTGGCCTGACCTTCACGGGCGTCGGCACCGGCACAGATACGCAGACGCTCACCGTCGCGAGCGACGTGACGCTTGCTGGAGCCCTCTCCGGCGGCCTCGGCCTCATGAAGGCCGGAGCAGCCTCGCTCACGATCACGAGCGCCGCCAACTCGTTCACCGGCGGTGTCGCGCTCACCGCCGGCGAGATCCGTGTGGGAGCCAACGCCGCCCTCGGCACCGGCACGCTCACGCTCACGAGCGGCTCGCTCACGAGCGACGGCGTCTCGGCTCGCACCATGGCGAACGCCGTCTCGCTCGCCGGCAGCGTGACGCTCGGCGACACGGTCGACACAGGCCTGCTGACGTTTGACGGCGCGACGACGATGACGGCCAACAGCACGATCACGGTCGTGAGCGACGTCGCATTCGGCGGCAGCATCGGCAACGACGGCACGAGCCGCACGCTCACGAAGGCCGGTGCGGGCACGCTCACCCTGGCGGGCGTCAACTCCTACGGCGCGACCACGCTCAACGCGGGCCGAATCCGCCTGGCCAACGCCTCCGTACTCGGCACGACCGGCACGGTGACGCTGAATGCCGGCACCCTCTCGAGCGACAGCTCCACGGCCCGCACCATCACCAATCCCGTGACGCTCGGCGGCGATGTGACACTCGGCAGCGCGGCCGAGAACGGCGCCCTCTCGTTGACGGGCACCTCGACGCTCACGGGCAATCGCACCGTAGCGTTCGCGAGCGATGCCACGATGAACGTGATCGCCGGATCCTTCCTGTTCACGAAGACGGGCACGGGCACGCTCACGATCACCGGCGCGGGCACCCAGGCCGGCACAACGATTGAGGCCGGCACCGTCCGGATCGGCAGCGTTGCGTCGCTCGGCAACTCTGGCACCGTCACGCTCGGTCAGGGCGTCACGCTCACGAGCACGGGCACGACGGGCTACACGGTCGCGCGGCCGCTCGTTCTGGCGGGCGACGCCACACTCGGCGCGACGGCCGATTACACGGGCCCGCTCACCTTCAATGGCACGACATCCTTCGTGGCCGACCGCACGCTCACCGTGTCGAGCAGCGTGACGATCTCGGGGACCATCCTGGGCGGGGCAAACAGCCTGACCAAGTCCGGTAATGGCACGCTCACCCTCTCCGCCTCGAACGCCTACGGCAACACGCTCGTCTCGGCAGGCAGCGTGCGGGTGGGCAGCAACAGCGCGCTCGGCACGACGGGCACGATCACGCTCGGAGAGGGTGTCACGCTCACCGGAACCGGCACCGTCGCCCGCACGATCGACCGTCCACTCGTCATTGACGGCGACGTCACGCTCGGTGCGGCCGCCACCGACACGGCGGCCCTCGCGTTCACCGGCGGCTCGACGCTGACGGGCAACCGCACGCTCACGGTCCTGAGCACGTCCACACTCGCCGACGTGACCGGAGCAGGGTTCGGTCTCGCGAAGACCGGTACGGCGACGCTCACCCTGATCGGCACCGGCGGCTACGGCAACACGCTGCTGAGTTCGGGAACGCTGCGGGTCGGCGACGACGCCGCCCTGGGCACGTCTGGCACGCTCTCGCTCGCCGCAGGCACGACGGTGTCCGGTACCGGCACCGCGGCCCGCACGATCTCCAATCCGGTTTCACTGCCGAACGGGGGCGTCACGCTCGGCAACGCGACCGACTCCGGCACGCTCGCCTTCACCGGCACGACGACGCTCGTCGGCACCTCCACGGCCACGATCGCGAGCCCCGTGACGATGGGCCCGGTCGCAGGCCCCGGTCTGACGTTGCAGAAGGGCGGCACGAGCGTGCTCACGCTCGACGGCGTCAACGACGTGGCGGGCGTGACGCTTTCCGCCGGCCGGCTGCGGATCGGCAACGACGGGGCCGTCGGCCCGTCGACCCTGCTGACGCTGACCTCCGGCACGCTCTCGAGCGACGGGGTGGCCGCCCGCTCCGTGGCTGGAAACGTGCTCGTCAACGGCAACGTCACGCTCGGCGACTCGACCGACACGGCGGCCCTCACGCTCGCAGGCACGACGACGCTCAACGGCGATCGCACGATCACGGGCGTCAGCGACGTCACGATCAACCTGCTCGCCCAGACGGGCGGCACGCGGGCACTCACGAAGAGCGGCAGTGGCTCGCTCACGCTCACCGGCTCCAACACCTATGGCAACACGACCGTGAACGCGGGCCGGCTGCGTCTCGGCAATGACTTCGCCCTCGGCACCGGCGGCACGCTGACGCTCACGAGCGGCGGCATTCTCTCAGGCACGGGTGCCGTAGCCCGCTCGATCGCCAACCCGGTCTCGATCTCCGGCCTCATGACCTACGGCGACGCAGTGGACAACGGAACGCTGGCATTCACCGGGACCACGACGCTCACCGCCAGTTCGACAGCGACCTTCGTGAGCGACGTCACGATGAACCGCTTGGCCGGCGCGTTCGCCTTCACGAAGGCGGGGGCTGGCACGCTCTCGCTCTCCGGCTCCAACGCCCAGGGCAGCACGATCCTCTCCGCGGGCCGCGTCCGGGCGGGCAACAATGGGGCCTTCGGCACCGGCACCGTGTCGCTCGCCGGCGGCACACTCTCCGGCACCGGCTCCGCCACCCGCACGTTCGCGAATGCCGTCACGCTCAACGGCGCCTCGACGCTCGGCGACACGGTCGACAACGGCCTGCTCGCGTTCACTGGCACCTCGACGCTCCTGGCCAACAGCACGCTCACGCTCCTGAGCGACGTGAACATGGGCCGGATCGCCCAGGCGGCCGGCAGCACGTTCTCACTCACCAAGTCGGGCTCGGCCACGCTCACACTCACCGCTGCGAGCAGCTACTCCGGCGGTACGACCCTTACCGATGGCCGCCTACGGCTCGATGCCGACGACGCCCTCGGCACCGCGGGCACCGTCACGCTCGCCGGCGGCCGGCTCTCGAGCGCGAGCACCACGGCCCGTGAACTCGTGAATCCGGTCGCGTTCAACGGCACAGTCGAACTTGGGGATGCCGTTGAGACGGGTGCACTCTCGTTCTCCAACGGCGTGAACGTGCTGGGCGACAGCACCGTCACGCTCCTGAGCGATGTCTCGATGACTAACGTCAGCGGCGGCTTCACGCTCACGAAGGCCGGGGCGGCGACGCTCACGCTGACGACCGCGAACGCGCAGGCCGGCACGGCGCTCACCGAAGGCCGGCTGCGGATCGGTGCCGACGGGGCGCTCGGCAGTTCGGCCGCCTTGAATGGCGGCATCCTGTCGAGCACGGGCACCGCGGCCCGCTCGATTTCGAGCCCCTGGTCGCTCGGCGGCAGCGTCGCGATCGGTGATGCCACGGAAAATGGCGCGTTCACCTTTACCGGTGCCGGCACGCTCACGGCCAACTCCGCTCTCAACGCCGTGACCAACGTGACGATCGCGTCGCTCGCGGAATCCGGCGCCGCACGGTCGCTCGCCAAGAACGGCGCCGGCCTCGTCACGTTCACCGGCACGAGCACGTTCACCGGCCCGCTCGATATCAACGCCGGCACGGTCTTCGTGCAGGCAGGCGCATCGCTCGCCGCCGCGGTCGACATCAACTCGGGCGCCACGCTGGCCGGCTCCGGTGCGGTGGGCACGATCACCGTGGGCGCGGGCGGCACGATCACGCCGGGCAACTCGCCCGGCACGATCACGGGCGACGACGGCATCTTCGAAGCCGGCGGCAACTACAACTGGCAGCTGCTCGACGTCAGCGGCACCGCCGGCAACGTGAACGGCTGGGATCTGATCCAGATCGCCTCGGGCGGCACGCTTGATCTGTCAGGCCTGTCGAGCTCGTCGAAATTCAACCTCAACCTCTGGACGCTGTCCGCGACCGGGCCCGACGTGAACGGCGCCCCGCTGAACTTCGTCGAGAACACGATGTACGTGTTCCCGATCGTCCGCTTCGACGGCCTGTCGAGCCTGATCCTCCCGGGCGGCTTTGGCCAGGCCACGGCAGGCAGGGATCTCACGAGCCTGTTCACGATCAACCTCTCCAGTACCAACGGCACGGGCGGCTGGACCGGTGCCAACGCACCCGACCCCGGCCAGTTCTTGGTGCGGGTCGGTGCCAGCGGAACGTCACTCGACATCGTCGTCGTGCCGGAACCGGCTACGTGCGTACTTGCCGCCATAGCCATCGGCGTCATGGCCACCGTCGGGGCCCGCTCGCGGCACCGCCGTGCCGCCGCGATCAGAGGATCGCGAGCGGGTTGCGGGATTCCTCGAGCGTGCCGCGGGTGACGCCGACGCGGTTGGAGGCCTTCAGCTCCCGCCAGACGTCGCCGCCGCCGCGGCTGCCTGCGAGGAGCCCGCGGTAGGCGGCGAGGATGCGGCGGATCTCGTCGGGCGCCTCGTCGAGCAACTCCACGCGGAAGTGGCGCACGCCGGCCGTTCGCAGGGCGGGCACCGCCTCGGCACCGCTCTGTGGCACGGCGTTGTAGAGCGTGTTGCGGCAGCCGACGTCGGCCGTGAGCGGATGCTCGACGCCGATGCGGTCCCGGAGCTTCACGACGTGGTCGTCGCACGGTCGGCCGCAGTTGGTCTTGTTCGTTCCCGGCGAGAGCACGGCGCAGAAGACGCAGTGCTCCATGTGGAACATCGGCATCCGCTGGTGCACGACGACTTCGATCGCCTCACCGACGGCGAGGCCTTCTCGCCACGCCGCATCGAGGAAGGCGAGCAACTGCTCGCGGTTGCAGTCGTAGGAGGCGGTGAGCCGCTCGAGCCCTCGCGCGACGAAGAACGCCGCCGTCCGCTCGTTGGCGACGTTCAGCGAGAAGTCGCCGACGATCCGGATGCCATGCTCATGAAAAAACTCGAGTCCCGCAAAGTTCCGCACGAGCACGCCGTCCGGGGCCTGCTTTGCAAGCAATTGAAAAATACCCATCTCGTCGGGCTTGTGGATCCGGGGCGTCGCGACGAAGAGCGATGCAGCCGCATCGCGGGCGGCGGCGATCGCCTCCCGGTACTCTCGGATGTCGGCGAACTCGGCGTAGAGCCGCCGCTCGCCGAGGGCGAGGACGATCTCGAGTTGTTGGAGCGACCGCACGAGCACGTGGAGCGTGGGCTCTCCCGCCAGCGATGATGCCGCCGGTGGCCCTGGTTTCGCGCAAGCCTGGCCGCGGGCCGCCACCGGTCTCGGCTCCCGCGTCGTCGCCGCCTCCTCGAGCCGCCGCACGAGCTCGTGCCGCAGGCTGCCGAGCACGCTCAGCGGCACCATCGGCCGGCCTTCGATCGTGGCCGCGAGGTTCCCGAGCTCGAACGGCGTGCCGCCGAGCCGGCCAAGCTGTTCGCGAAGCACGGTCTCGTCGAGCACGTGCCGACGGGCCTCGGCCGCGACATGCTCCGTGACGATTTCGACGGCGACGCCTCCGGCGAGGGTTGCCTGCAGGCGGATGGGTTCGCCCACGGCGGCACGGATCGCGAGATCGACGGGCGTCCGCCGCTTCGGCACGGCCGACTCGAACGAGCTGCGAAGCCGCGAGGTCACCTGAGGATCGAACGTCTTCCACACCGTCTGGCCCGGCCGCACCTTTCCGAGCTCGACCGCTCCCGGCGCGAACGACACCTCGACACGGCCGCCCGTGGCGGGCTCCTCGAGCCAGCGACCGTCGCGGCGTATCCCGTAGACGCTCCCGCCGATCATCGGCCGTTCGTTTTCACTTCCGAGGTCGGCATGGCCGCAGTCGATCGCGATGCCATCGCCCCGCTTGAGCGGAGCCGCGAGCTCGATCGCGACGTGGTCTTCCCCGACGCCGACGACGGATCCGAGCCGCACCCCCCGCTTCGCGCTCGAAATCGCCGGCACGAGCGCCTTGTGGTCGATGCCGCCGAGCCAGCCGTGCGAGAAGCCCCGCGAGAACGTGAGTTCCATCTCCTCGACGGCCTGGGCCGAGAGCCTCACCGGCAGCGACTGCAGGCACTGGTCGATCGCCGTCCGATAGTGCCGCGTCACGGCCGCCACGTACTCGGGCGTCTTGAGGCGTCCCTCGATCTTCAGCGACGAGACCCCGGCCGCCACGAGCCCCGGCACGAGCTCCCACGCCGCGAGGTCCTGCGGCGAGAGGAGATACCGTTGGTCGCCGAGATCGACGTCGCGGCCATCGCAGACGACCTCGTAGGGGAGCCGGCAGGCCTGGGCGCACTGGCCGCGGTTGGCACTCCTGCCGCCGAGCGATTCGCTCGTGAGGCACTGCCCGGAGTAGGCCACGCAGAGCGCCCCGTGGACGAACACCTCGAGCTCGAGCGACGTCTTCGGCCGGATCGCCGCAATCTCGGCCACCGACAGTTCCCTCGCCACCACGACCCGCTCGATCCCGAGCGACTCGGCGAGGCGGATCGTCTCCGCACTCGTGAGCGTCATCTGCGTCGAGGCGTGCAGGGGGAGCGTCGGGCAGATCTCGCGGACGAGCGTGGCAGCCCCGACGTCCTGGAGGAGCACGGCGTCGACGCCGGCCCCGGCGACGGCCGCCACGACGCCAGCGAAGGCGTCGAGCTCGCCGGAGAAGACGAGCGTGTTGAGCGTGGCGTAGCCCTTGAGGCCCCGCCGATGGAGCAATCGCATGAGCTCCGGTAGCGACTCGACGGGAAAGTTCGTCGCCCGGGCCCGCGCGTTGAAGCCAACGTCGAGCCCGAAGTAGACCGCGTCGGCACCGTTCTCGATGGCGGCCCTGACGCAGTCGAAGTCGCCGGCAGGGGCGAGCAGTTCGGGCCGTCTGTCAGCCATGGCCGTGCGCGAGCCATCGTTCCGCGTCGAGCGCGGCCATGCAGCCGGTGCCCGCAGCGGAGATCGCCTGGCGGTAGTAGTCGTCGGCCACGTCTCCCGCAGCGAAGACCCCTTCGACGCTCGTATTCGTGCGGAAGTGCTTCTTCCAGACGATGTACTTCTTCGGGGTGAGCTCGAGCTGGCCGTCGAGGAAGGCGGTGTTCGGCGTGTGGCCGATCGCGAGGAACACGCCGGACGCCTCGAGCGTCTCCTCCTTTGCCGGCCCGGCTGTGCTCGCGAGCTTCACGCCCGTCACCCCCTTCGCGTCGTCGCCGAGCACCTCCTCGAGCGCGGTGTTGAAGTGGATCTTGATCTTCGGGTCGTCGAAGGCACGCTGGGCCATGATCTTCGAGGCGCGGAACTGGTCGCGGCGATGAACGAGGTGAACGGTGCTCGCGAACTTCGTGAGATAGGTCGCCTCCTCGATCGCCGAGTCGCCGCCGCCGACGACGACGAGCGGCCGGTTGCGGAACCGCGGCAACGCGCCATCACAAACGGCGCAGGCGCTCACGCCCCGGTTCTTGAAGTGCTCCTCGCTCGGGAGGCCCAGCCAGTTGGCGCTCGCGCCCGTGGCCACGATCACGCACTTCGCCTTCACCTCGCCCCCCTCGCTCGGAAAGAGCGTGAACGGACGCCTTGAAAAATCAACTTTCAGGATGTCGTCGGTGATGATCCGCGTGCCGAAGTTGACCGCCTGCTGCCGCATCAGCTCCATGAGCTCGGGCCCCGTCACACCGTGCCCCTCGTGGGGCGGCATCATCCCGCGACGCTCGGGAGGAAGCGACGAATCGAGGAACCCGCCGAGGTCGCCCGCCGGGAACCCGGCGAAGTTCTCCACCTCGCTCGTGAGCGCGAGCTGGCCGAGCGGCAGCGTGCCGGCCATGCGGTTCTTCTCGCTGATCGCCCCCTCGAACACGAGCGGCTTCAACTGTGCCCTCGCCGCGTAGATCGCCGACGACCATCCGGCAGGTCCGCTGCCGATGATGACGAGTGTTTCTTCCGCGGGGCCTGCCATGTGGGTCTCCTTGTGGTTCTCGAAATCCAGGGGACGCGGACCCGAGATCATCGCCGAACGGCAGCCCGACTGAAAGCCCGGGCCAGCGAGTCCGCCCTAGGTCCGCAGCCGCTTGAAGATCGCCTCGGGAACGACCCGCACGGCGAGCAGGATCCACCGCCAGAACCAGGGCGTGTAGAGGATGTCGCGGCGGCGGTCGATCGCCCAAACGATGTCGCGCGCGACACGGTCGGGATCGGCCACGAGCCACGATCGGCCCACGCCCAAGGCCCGCAGCATCGGCGTGTCCACGTAGCCGGGCTTCACCGTGAGCACGGCGACGCCTTTCCGGTGCAGCCTCGCCCGTAGCCCCGAGCAGTAGGCCGTGAGGCCTGCCTTCGCCGAGCCGTACGAGAAGTTGCCCGGCCGACCGCGGTCGCCGGCGACCGACGAGATCGCGCAGAGGAACCCGCCTGACCGCTGCTCCAAGTGGCCGGCCGCGGCCGAGAGGATGACCGCCGCGGAAGTGAAGTTCGCGTCGATCACGCCGCGGGTCTCCTCTGCAGACAGCCAGCGCTCCTTCTCCGCCGGGCTCCAGCCGTGGCAGACGATCACGCCGTCGAGCGGTCCGCCGGCCGAGGCGGCGGCCTTCGTCACGATCTCGAAGGCGTCGCGAAAATCGGTCGCGTCAAGCGGCAGCGGCACGACCCGCGACGCCCCATGGGCCCGCAGGCCCTCCGCGACCTGCGCGAGCCGGCCCGCGTCGCGGCCGGTCACGACCAACGACCAGCCGCGGCCCGCGAGAACCCGCGCAATGGCCTCGCCGATGCCGCTCGTCGCGCCGACCACGAGCACGCGGCGGGGCTCGGCCGTAATTTGCTCGCGTTCCATCGCGGCATCGTAGCAGCCCTTCAAACCGGAACGCGGCTACCAGTAGATGTGTCGCAGGAACCGCTCCCGGTCGGCCGGCGGCAGCCCGTCGATCCGTGGGATGACGTAGCGATCGTCGTCGCCGTCGATCAGGAGCTTTCCCTCGGGGCCGTAGTCCACGGCCTGGCTCTGCGTCCACCGCATCGTGAACTGGCGGCGGCCCACATCGGTCTCGACGTCGCAGTCGAGGTAGCCGTGGGAGAGCTCCATCGAATGGATTCTCGAGATCGTCCGCACGAGCGAGCGGCGGGCGACCGCGGAGGCCGCGGCGGCCCGCGTGCCGTCGTCGAACGCGGCGAGCGAGCGGATCATGCCGATCTCGATCTCCTCGCCCGACTCGTTCCAGCCGCGAACGGAGAGGTATTCCTCCGGACGGGTGGCCGGCAGGCACCGCACCACGAAGACGCCGGTGGTGGTGACGCCGTCGCAGCGGCAGTCGATGCGGTCGTTCTCGGCAAACGAAAGGGCATCCCTGCCCGGCTCGAGCCAGCGGATCGCGGCCCCGGGCTGTGCGGGTGGCGTCGCGGCCCCGGCGGCAGCGTCGCCATCCGGCTTCGGAGCCTCTTCGACGAGCAGCGTGTCGACGGTCGGCTGCTTCGTGACCTGTGTCTGAATCTTCACGAGTCGCGCGTAGAGGCCGTCGGCCGCGAGCAGCTCGGCGTGCGTTCCCTGCTCGACGAGCCGACCGCGGTCGAAGGCGAGGATCCGGTCGGCGTTGCGCAGGGTCGAGAGCCGGTGGGCGATCGCGATCGTCGTGCGGCCCTGGACGAGCACGGCGAGCGCCTCCTGGATCGACTTTTCCGCCTCGGCGTCGATGTTGCTCGTGGCCTCGTCGAGCACGAGGATCGCCGGGTCGTAGAGGAGCGTGCGGGCGATCGAGAGCCGCTGCTTCTCGCCGCCGGAAAGACCGGCGCCGTGCTCGCCGAGGAGCGTCTCGTAGGCGAGCGGCTGACGGCAGAGAAAATCGTGCGCTCCCGCGGCCTTCGCCGCGGCGAGCCCCTCCTCGACGGTCGCGTCGGGCCGACCGTAGGAGAGGTTCTTCCAGATCGTGCCGCGGAAGAGGAACGAATCCTGGAACACGACGCCGAGCCTGCGGTGAAGGTCGGCCCGCGCCACGTCGCGGACGTCGATCCCGTCGATCTCGACGCTCCCCTCCTGCACGTCGTGGAACCGGGCGAGGAGGTTCACGAGCGTCGTCTTGCCGGAGCCGCTGCGGCCGACGATCCCGACCATCTCGCCGGGCGCCACCTCGAACGAAACGTCCCGCAGCACCGGCTGATTGCGGTCGTAGCCGAACGTCACGTCGCGAAAACGGATCCGGCCCCGCGGCTCATCCCATGTCTTCGGCGAGGCGGGGTCGGAGATCGACACCGGCGCGTCGAGCAGTTCGAGCACCCGCTTGCTTCCGGAGAGGAAGCTCGTCAGCCAGGTCGTGAAGTGGGAGAGCGCGCCGAGCGGCGCGTAGAACATCGCGAGGTAGGCGAGGAAGGCGATGAGCTGCCCGAGCGTCATCGTGCCGCCGAGCACGTCGCGGCCGCCCACGTACCACACGATCAGCCCGCCCAGGCTGAAGACCAGCTGCATCGCCCCGGCGTAGGAGGCGTTCGTGTACTCGACCCATCGCCGCCACTGCCGCAGGTGGTCGCTCGCGGCGTGGAAGCGGTCTCGCTCCCGCGGCTCCTGGCCGAAGGCCTTCACGACCCGGATGCCCGAGAGCATCCCGGAGAGCACGGCCATCTGCTTGCTCGACGCGTCCCAGAGCCGGTAGTGCCTCGGGTAGACGTGCCGCCAGAAGACCCACGAGCCGAGGATGACCAGCGGCACCGGGATGAGCGTGAAGGCCGCGAGCTTCGGGTTGATCCAGACGAGCATCGCGCCGACGCCGACGAGCTGCACGATCTGGAGAAGGAAGCCGCCCGTGATCTGGTGGACGAGCCCCTGCACCGCCTCCGAGTCGTGGGCGACACGGCCGACCATCGACCCGACCTGGTGGCGGTCGTACCAGGAAAGCGACAGCGCCTGCAGCTTCGTCACCATCTCGCCGCGGAGCGTGCTCGTGATCCCGGTGCCGATCGCCGTCGCGATCCAGCCCTTCCAGACGCCGACGAGCGAGACGAGCACCCGCGAGAAGGCGAGCGCGAGCACGACGAGCAGGAGCGCCGTCCGAAAGTCGGGCGATGCTTCCCCCGGCCCCTCGCCGCCGGCGAGCACGCCATCGACCATGTACTGCTGCAGCTTCGGCGGCACGAGTTCCGCGACGACGCCGAGCAGCGTGAGGCCACAGAGGGCCGCGGCCCCCTTCCAGTGCGGCCGCAAAAGCTCCGCGACCCGCGACAGGATCCGTCCCTTCTGGAGGCACCGCGGGCAGCTCTCCGCGTGTGGCTCGAGCCGCAGCTGGCAGGACGGGCAACGGACCGGGCCCGCGAACGCCACGGCATCGACCTCGATCGGCTTCTCCGGGAGCGGTGAGCCAGCACCGGCCTCGTCAGCCCCCTCGCGGGCCTGCTCGAGCCCCCTGGCGACGGCGTGGAAGCGGGTCGCCATCGAGCTCGAATAGCGGAGCAGGTCGACCCACGACCCCGCCGTCCGCACCTGGAGCGTGCCGCCGCCGACCCCCGCGACGCTCCGCACCTCGGAGACGTCCTGCCAGGCGACGACCCGATTCACACCGCGAGGGCCGCCACGGTCCCCTGCCGTCTCGCCCGGGTCGGCGACCACGGCGAGGTGATCCCGCGTCACCGAGAGCCACTCCCGGCCCGGCACTCCGTCGAGCGAGACGTCGGTATCGACCGAGAGCAGGACGGGCCGGTGGTTGAGACCGGCGTCGTCGAGCAGCCGCAAGATTCGGCCGGGAAGGCCGCCTTCCGGCCCGTCGCAGCCAAGCGTCGCGGCCGCTGGCACCCGCATGGCGGCTGCCGTACCATCAGTGTTCAATTTCATTCCATCCGCAGGCTTGCGGGACCCTGACTCGTCCTTGGACACACCCATGGCATACACCAGATACGCACGGATTGTCTCGTTTGTTTGCGTGCTCGCGGCGATCGCCGCCGCCTGCCCGCCGCGGGCCGCCGCCGAGGAGGCCGGCTTCGAAGCCCTCTTCGACGGGAAGAGCCTCGCCGGCTGGAAGGCGGGGGAGAACCCGGACAGCTGGAAGGTCGTCGACGGCCAGATCGTCTGCCACGGCCCCCGCAGCCACCTCTTCTACGTCGGCAAGGGGGATGAGCCTGCCGAATGGAAGAACTTCCACTTCAAGGCGGAGGTGATGACGAAGCCAAAAGCCAACTCGGGGATCTACTTCCACACGAAGTTCCAGGAGAGCGGCTGGCCATCGGTGGGCCACGAGGTGCAGGTCAACACCACCCATGGCGATCCCGTCCGCAGCGGCAGCCTCTACAACGTCGTCAAGAACCTGACAGCGCCGTCGAAGGACGACGAGTGGTTCACCGAGGAGGTGATCGTCGAAGGCAACCGGATCGTCACGAAGGTGAACGGCAAGACGATCGTCGACCACGTCGAGAAGACCGAGGAGGTCAAGGACGGCCGCAAGCTCTCGAAGGGCACGTTCGCCCTCCAGGCCCACGACCCGGGCAGCGAGGTCCACTACCGCAACATCCGCGTGAAGCGGCTGCCCTGACGACGAACGCCCGCCGTCCGTGACGCCAAACCTGTCGGTTCGGGCAGGCCCTCGCGGCTCCAGCGTGCCGGGAACCGGTCTTTCGGCGGGCCGCGGCATTCCGGATAATGCCGAGGCTGGGCGACGCATGCCGCAGCGGCCACCGAATACGGTCCACCGAACACACGGGAGCGATAGCCATGATCAAGACGGCATTTCCGGCGGGGATTCGCGACGACATCACGCAGTGCATCGGACGCACACCGCTCGTTCGGCTGCGACGGGTGACGGAAGGCTGCGTCGCCACGGTCGCCGGCAAGATCGAGAACATGAACCCGCTCTGGAGCGTGAAGGACCGGATCGCCTGCGCGATGATCGACGCGGCGGAGCGGGACGGGCTGGTCGGCCCCGACACGGTCGTGATCGAGCCGACGAGCGGCAACACGGGGATCGGCCTCGCCTACGTCTGTGCGGCCCGCGGCTACAAGCTCCGCGTGACCATGCCGGAGAGCATGAGCCTCGAGCGGAGGCGGATGCTCAAGGCGCTCGGGGCGGAACTCGTGCTCACGCCGGCGGCGGAGGGGATGCCCGGCGCCGTGCGGCACGCCGAGGAGATCAGCCGGTCGAGCTCGCAGTTCTTCATGCCCCAGCAGTTCAAGAACCCGGCAAATCCGGAGGTGCACCGCCGCACCACGGCCGAGGAGATCTGGCAGGACACCGAGGGGCAGGTCGACGTCGTCGTCTGCGGCGTCGGCACCGGCGGCACGATCACGGGCGTCGGCGAGGTGCTGAAGGCAAAGAAGCCCGGCGTCCGCGTCGTCGCGGTCGAGCCGCTCAACAGCCCCGTCATCTCGCAGAAGCTCGCCGGCGAACCGATCAAGCCGGGCCGCCACACGATCCAGGGCATCGGGGCGGGCTTCATCCCCGACATCCTCAACCTCGACGTCATCGACGAGGTGATCAAGGTGGACGACGAGGACGCGATGGAGACGGCCCGTCAGATGGCGAAGCGGGAGGGCCTCATGTGCGGGATCAGCTGCGGCGCGGCCGCGTGGGGAGCGCTCCAGGTCGCGAAGCGGCCCGAGAACGCCGGCAAGCTCGTCGTCGTCGTGCTGCCCGACCTCGGCGAGCGGTACCTCTCGACGAAGCTGTTTCCGGAGTGACGTTCGGAAACCACATTTGCTTCCGGGAGGGAAACCTCTCCGGCGCATTTGATGGATGCCGCATTGACGCCGGGAGGGCGGACGCATCGTCGCTACGGCGAGGATACGCCTGATGCTCCTCAACGTTCCCCGCCCCCCCGACTACGCCCCCCCCGGGAGCGTTCAGCATCGATGTGCCTGTGTGACCCATTCAGACCAACGCTTGACCGGTTCGGGGCTGCCCGTGTGCCCGAGACGGCGTATGCAGACAAGCGAAGCAAGGATTGCGGAGCGAAGTCTGCATCCGAGCGAGCGGAGGACAGGATGTCCGCAGCGAGCGTCCGGCGAGCGGCATACGGGCAGCCCCGAACCAGCACGCTTGACCCGCAACACAACGGGGTCACCCGATCTCGAGACGCACCCGCCGCGGCATGCCGAGCCGCCCGAAGAGGCCGACGGCACCCTTCGGCAGCCCGAGGAACTGCAGCTTTTCGAACCACTGCGGCACCTCTCCCGCGAGCTTGCCGACGGCGGTGCCCCGCAGGTCGAGCGAGGTGAGGCCCGTGAGCCCCTTGAGCTGCAGCAGGCCCTCGTCGGTGAGCGCGCCTCCCGAGAGGTCGAGCGTCGCGAGATCCTTGAGCGAGTCGGCCCGGAAGCCGAGCAGGATCGCGAAGACGTCGTCGGCCGCCGGGCCGCGCAGCCGCACGGTCACGAGCTTGTCGGCCACTCGGGCGAAGTCCTCGCCGAACGACTTCTCGAGCCAGTCGGTCTCCTCCATCTCGATCTCTCCGCCCCGCTCGATCGTCTCGGTGACGACTTCCTGCTGCTGGGAGTAGGCGTCGATCTTGGCGGCGAGCCATTCGAGCTTGCCGGCCTTGAAGCGGACGTAGTCGTTGGCCTCCTCGAACGCCTTCTGTAGGCGAATGAAATCCTGCGGGTCACCCCCGCGGTCGGGGTGCAGGATCCGGGCGCGGGCCATGTAGGCCTGCTTGACGTCCTCGGCGGTGACCGGTGGCAGCAGGCCGAGCAGCTTGAGGCACGCGGGCGTGTCGCCGGCGGCGTGAGGCGTGGAGGACGTTCGTGGTTTCTGTGTCATGGCGAGGGATCATACGCGACCCGCGGAGCCTGCGGGTGGGCGACGGCGCAAGCCGGGGGAAACGGGGTGACTGGCAGGGCAGCTTCCGAGATTGCGGCTTCTCCCGGGAATTACTAGGTTTCCAGGGATCCGTCGCAGGGATCGTGACGGGACAGAACTGCCAAGGAGGGTATGCCATGCGCCGATGGTCGAACGTGCTCCGGTCGGTCTCGTGGAGGGATGCCGTTCGGTGGAAGGAAGTCGGTGCGTTCCTGCTCGTCATCGCCGCCTGCGTCGGCTGGCGGCTGGTGACCGGCCCGGCTCGGGCGACCGCCCAGCCGCCGCTCGCGAAGCACGCGGCCGGCGGGCGTGACGCCGCCAACCCCGCCACCAAGCCTGCCGGCAAGCCCGCCGTCGCCGCCCTCGTCAATGGCACGGCCATCGGCTGGGAGCAGCTCACGGCCGAGGCGGTCGCCCGCCATGGCGACGCGACGCTCGATTCGCTCGTCAACCGCGCGATCATCGAGCAGGCCTGCGCCCGGCAGGGCATCGCGGTCACGCCCGAGGAGGTCTCGGCGGAGATCGACGGCATGGCCCGCCGATTCGGCCTGCCCCGCGACCGCTTCCTCGAGCTCATCCAGCAGGAGCGAGGCTTCGGTGAGAAGCAGTATTCGAACGAGATCGTCTGGCCGATGCTCGCGCTTCGCAGGCTCGCCCGCGGCAGCGTGCAGCCGACCCAGGCCCAACTGCAGGCGGCCTTCGAGTCGCGGTTCGGACCGGCCGTGAAGGCGAGAATCATCGTGGCCCGGACGCTCGACGAGGCGAGGAAGCTCCGCGGGCTCGCCCTCGGCAAGCCGGAGGAATTCGGGGCGATCGCGAGGCGATCCTCCGTCGACGTCGGCACCGCCAGCGCCAACGGCTGGGTGCAGCCGATCCGCCGGCACACCGGCGACGCGGCGTTCGAGAAGGCGGCGTTCTCGCTCCGCGACGGGGAGATCTCCGAGGTCATCCAAGTCGCCGACCAGTTCATCGTGCTCAAGTGCGAGGGGCACCTGCCGGCCTCCGGCGTGAAGCTCGACGACGTCCGCGAGAAGCTCGTCGCGGAACTGTCGGAACAGGCCTCCCGCGCGGCCTCCGCGGAATTCTTTCGCACGCTCGAGCGGCAGGCGAAGGTCGAAAAACGCCTCGACACCGCCTCCCCGACGGCCCTGTCGGCCGGCACGGCTGCGGTCGTCGATGGCGTTGCGATCCCCACCGAGACCGTGGCCGCCGCCTGCCTCGAGCGGCACGGCGAGGAGGTGCTCGAGATCCTCGTCACCAAGACGCTCATCTCCCAGGCGCTCACCAGGCAGAAGCTCGCCGTCGAGCCGGCGGACGTCGAGCAGGAGATCGACCGGGCCGCCAGGTCGCTCGGGTTCACGAAGCAGGACGGATCGGCCGACGTCGATGCCTGGCTCCGGAGGGTCACCCAGGACGACCGGGTGCCGATGCGTCACTACATCGACGACATCGTCCGGCCCACCGTCGCGCTCAAGAAGCTCGTCGGCCCGGTGACCGTCACGAACGAGGACCTCGGCAAGGCCTACGACGCAACCTTCGGCCCGAGGGCACGCTGCCGCATGATCGTGCTCGACAGCCAGCGACGGGCGCAGGAGGTCTGGCAGCTCGCCCGCCAAAATCCGACGCCCGAGTTCATCGGCGAACTTGCCGAGAAATACTCGGCCGACCCGGCGAGTCGAGCCCTTCGCGGCGAGGTGCCGCCGATCCAGCGGTACGGCGGCCAGCCGACGCTCGAACGGGAAGCCTTCTCGCTCCAGCCCGGCGAGGTTTCGGGCATCGTGCAGGTGGCCGACCGGTTCATGATCCTGTTCCTCGAGGGCTTCACCGAACCGATGAAGGTGACGGTGGATGAGGTGAAGCAGGAGCTCAAGGACGACATCCAGGAAAAAAAACAGCGGATCGAGATGACGCGATTTTTCACCTACCTGCGGGAGGGGGCGTCGATCGACAACTTCCTGACCGGCACGAGCCAGACTCCGACCCAGCAATCGCCGCCCCCCACGGCGGGACTGCCGCCGGCGAAACTCCCCGCGGCGCCCGACCTCCTGCCGGGCCGCGAGCCGCTTTTGCCGCGGGCCGAAGCGGAGTCCCTCGCCAGGCCGCGGGCGGGCAGCCGCATCGGCCAGCCATCGCCGGCCGGAAAGCCGCAGTCCGGAGGCGGGGTCGTACCGGCGTCGCTCGACACGCCCGCCGTCAAGTAGACTACGGGCATATGTCAGACCATTCCTGCGGCCCCGCCGCCCCCGATGCCCGTGCCGAGGACGGCACGAGCCCGGCCGACATCGAGGCGCCGTTCGAAATCTCTGTTTCGGACCGCATCAAGCAACTGCCTCCCTACCTCTTCGCGAGGATCAACCAGCTCACGTACCAAAAGCGTCGTGCGGGCAACGACGTCATCGACATGAGCATGGGCAACCCGTCCGACCCGCCGAGCCAACGGGTCATCGACAAGCTCGCCGAGGCCGCGAACGACCCGCGGAACCACGGCTACGCCCCGGCGCTCGGGATCATGAGCCTCCGCCGCGAGGTGGCCTCGCGGTACCTCACGAAGTGGGGCGTCAGGCTCGATCCGGAGAGCGAGGTGATCGGCACGCTCGGCAGCAAGGAGGGCTACGGGCACCTCTGCCTCGCGCTCGTCGGCCCGGGTGATGCCGTCGTCGTGCCGGCGCCGTCGTATCCGGCGCACGTCTACGGCGTCGCCCTCGCGAGCGCGCGGGCCATCCCGATCGACACGATGGACCCCTCCCGGTTTCTGTCCGACGTGGCTCGCACCTGCGAGACCGATCGGCCCAAGATCGTCGTCGTGAACTTCCCGCACAACCCGACGGCGACGGTGGTCGAAGCGGACTTCTACCGCGACGTGGTCAAGCTCGCGAAGCGGTATGGTTTCATGCTCGTTTCCGACCTCGCCTACGCCGACGTCACCTTCGACGGCTACGTCGCGCCGAGCCTGCTGTCGATCGAAGGGGCGAGGAAGTACGCGGTCGAGTTCACGACCATGAGCAAGGGCTTCAACATGGCCGGCTGGCGGGTCGGCTTCTGCGCCGGCAATCGCGAGATCGTGCGGGCGCTCGGCACGATCAAGACCTACTACGACTACGGCATGTTCCGGCCGATCCAGATCGCAGCCATCATGGCGATGCGGCACGGCGAGGCCGACGTCGCCGCCCAGTCGAAGGTCTACCAGAGGCGGCGGGACGTGCTCTGCGACGGCCTCGCACGGATCGGCTGGCCGGTCACGGTTCCGAAGGCCAGCATGTTCGTCTGGGCCAGGATGCCGGAGCCCTTCGCCAGCCGGATGACGAGCATGGACTTCGCGACGAAACTGCTCGAAGAGGCCGACGTCGCCGTCAGCCCCGGCGCGGGTTTCGGAGCCTCCGGCGAAGGCTACGTGCGGCTCGCGCTCATCGAGAACGAGAATCGACTCCGCCAAGCCGTTCGGCAGATCGGCCGGGCGCTCGGCGAGGAACTCAAAACTGCGACCGCCCGCGCGGGTTGACCCCGCCTCGAGCGAGCTAGCCCAGTTCGGGCAGTATCTGTTCGCTCGCTGCGGCCTCGCGGAGCTTCTCGAGCGCTTTCGCCTCGATCTGACGAACACGCTCTTTCGTGACACCGAGGGCCGACCCGACCTCCTTGAGCGTCTGCGGCTCGTGGACGTGGTCGAGGCCGTAACGCCGGATGATGATCGTCTGCTCGCGGGCGTCGAGCCGGTCGAGGAACCGGCCCACCTGCGTCATGCGGTCGCTCTCGTCGATCCGCTGCTGTGTCACGTCGCTCCGGGCGTCGGTCGCCGTCTGGAGCATGTCCATGTCGGCGGCCCGGAACCGCTCCCGCCGCTTGTGCTCGTCGGGAATCGTCCGGGCGTAGTTCTTCATGATCGCCCAGGAGGCGTAGGTGGAGAACTTGTTGCCGCGGGCGTAGTCGAACTTCTCCACCGCGCGGATGAGCGACATGTTGCCGTCGCTCACCAGGTCGAAGAAGCTGTCGCTCGGCCCGACCCGCCGCTTGGCGATCGACACGACGAGCCGCAGGTTCGCCCGCACGATCCGGTTCTTGAGCTCCACGATCTCGCCGTAGAGCTTTTCGATCTGGTCCATGAGACGACTGTTCGGCCGCTCGACGTCGAGATCGTCGCGAAGCCGTGACGCCTTGTGTTTCAGGTAGTTCATCTTCCTGAAGAGCCACACCTCCTGCTCCCTCGAAAGGAGCGGAACCTCGTACAGGCTCGCGAGGTACGCCGGCAACCCGGACGGGCGGCGGACCCGCTTGCCCGGCTCGTCGAGCCCGGGGTAGGGCTGGTTCACCACCTTCTCGGCGCTCTTGCGGGAGAAGAGGGCGTTGGGGATGAAATCGAGCGGCAGCTTCTGGATCGCGACCGCCCGCTGCGACTGGATGACGCGGTAGATGCTCGCCTTGCTCCTGCGATACCGCCTGGCGATCGACTCGACCGTCTCCCCACCGAGGTGCTGCTGGTAGATCCGCTCGCACGACTCCGGCCTGAGCCGGCCGTCGGCATGCGGAAACACGGCCGCCTGCGGATGGGCCTGATCGTGCTCCTTGATCGTGTAGCGGATCGTTTCGACGCTCCGGTTGAGCCGCCGCGCGATGCGTCGATGCGTATCGGCGGGGCTCGCCCCGGCCGCGGCGAGCCTCCTCGCCCAGCCGAGAATCCGGTCCTTCTCCTCGCCCGACAGTTGGCTGAAACGGCTGCCTCGCTCGATCCGCAACGGATTGGCTTCGATGAAACGATCGACGGCACCCGAGAGAAAACCGACCCGCGTGCGGCCGCCCACCCGGTAGCGGCCCGCCACGAGGCCATGCTCCCGCCACCGTGAAATCGTCTTCGTCGAGACGTTGAACCGCTTCGCCAGATCCTCGATGGTGAGGACCTCCTCGTTGCCGGCGTCCAACGTTCCGCCGGCGTCGCCTCCGAAGTCAGCGGCACCGAAGCCAGCGGCCCCGTCGAAACCGCCACCCGCGGCCGAGCCGGTCGTGGATTCCCTGAACAACCGGATTCCATTCACGGCGTTCATCTGATGATTGATTTGCATGACACACCTCCAGGTCGCCTGTGGACGTCCGTGATCCCCAGTCTTCCTCGCGAACGCCAGAGTTATACGCGGCGTCCCCGTCAGTGGTTCTGCCGTCCCGTGGCGGGCTTCAGTTTTTTTCCAGCTACCCGTCCAACCGGCCCGAAATAACCCCGAAACCACCCATCCTTCCCTTTTTTCGCACGTGGACACTTGGTACGAGGGGCCTGGAAAGCCGATTTCTCATGGAATGGAAACTGTGACGCAGTGGGTCGGCGCGGCCGGGCTGAAGGGCTCCCTGGGGAAGGCGGGCCTCGCCCTTGCCCTTGTTTCGGCGGTCGTGACCATGCCGCCGGGGCTGGTCCCGCCCCGGGTCGAGGCGAACGATTCGGTCTCGTCGGGCTCGGCACTCGGCCGCTGGGAACGGGTTCGGGTGAAGATGGAGGCCCGCGGAGAGCTCTTCGCCCCGACGGGCGACGACACCGGCGAGGTCCGTCGGCCATTCACCGCCGCCGCCCGGCTCGACTTCCTCGAGGGGCTCGCGGAGGCGGATCCAGCCGAAGCCGTCGCGGCCGCCCCCCCGCACGATGCACGCGGCGTCAGGCACTTTTTCTCGGCCGCCTCGGAGCTCTCGCTCGATCGCGACGGCGATACCCGCCGGTCGCTCGCCCCGGCGACCACCACGCTCGTCGTCGCAAGTTCCCCGGCGGTGACACACTTCGCCCCCGACACCCTCCTCACCCGCGAGGAGGCGGAACTGCTGGACATCGCGTTCGACCCGCTGCTCCTCGACCGGCTCCTGCCGCCGGCAGACTCGGCCTCGACGGAATGGCGGCCATCGGCCGAACTCGTGGCGGCTCTTCTCGCGATCGACACCGTGGGACGTCCGGTGGACGATCCGAAGGCGGCTCCGACCGGCGAATCGCCCGACCCGGCTGCGACAGGCCCGCTGCTCGCACGGGTCGTGCCGGCGACCGATTCCGACGACGCTGCGAAACTGGTCGTCACTGGCACCGTCCACGGGGCGGTGGACGGCGTCCCCACCACGATCCGCGTCGATGGCAGCTACGAGCTCGACGCCGCCGGCCGGCGGGTCAAGAACGGTTTCGTTCGTCTCCGCGAAAAACGCCTCGCCGGACACGTGTCGCCCGGGTTCGAATGCGAGGCGAGCTTCCAGATGGCCCGTCGGCCCGCCGAGGGGTCGCAGGCCGTTCCCGCCGCCGACGCCGAGGTGCTGTCGGGAATGGAAGCGGCGTGGGCCCGCCTGCTCGACGGCCAATGCACCGGAACCCCCCGTTCGCTCCGCTTCCAGGACCCGGATCGACGCTTCACGCTCGTCCACGACACCCGCTGGCGGGCCGTCGCCGACGATGCCCGCGGACTCGTGCTGCGGATGGTGGACGACGGGGCGCTCCTCGCCGAGTGCACGGTGTCGCCGCTGCCGCCGGGCGAGTCGGGCATGCCGATCGAGGACTTCCGCCGCGACATCGAGCGGTCGCTCGCTGGTCGGCTTGGCCGCTTCACCTCCTCCGACGAGCAGCCCCCGACGGAGTCCGCGGGAAGGGTGCTGCGGGTGGTGTCCGAAGGCACGATCGACGGGGTGCCGCTCGAATGGCGGCACTATCTCGTCGAGGCCGGGCGGGGGAGCCGGACGGCCGTGACTTTTACGGTCGAGCGTCGATTCGCCGACCGGTTCGGCCGGGCCGACGCGGATTTCATGGCCGGTTTGAACCCGAAAACGGGGCCCGCGCCTTGACGGCCCCCCATCTCCGAGAGGATAGTACGTCGCGCTCCAGCGGTCCCCACTGGCGGTATTTCCACGGGACGCCGGCCGAAATCCTGATGTCTCGGTTCCTCGGCCGACGGAGCGCGATGCGGATCCCGCTGGAGGATTCGCGTCGTCGTCCACCGGAGTCGTGAGCCATCGAGAAGCAGCATCGCATCAACGAGCAGATCCGGATCTCGCCGGTGCGGGTGATTTCCGATGAGGGCGCCCAGTTGGGAGTGATCCCGACGATCGAGGCGCTCGAAAGGGCGCGGGAGGTGGGCCTCGACCTGGTCGAGGTGGCGCCGAACGAGTCCCCGCCGGTCTGCCGGATCATGGACTTCGGCAAGTTCAAGTACCAGCAGAAGAAGAAGCAGCACAAGACCCACGTTCACCACACGAAGATCAAGGAGATTCGACTTCGGCCAAAGACGGGCGAGCACGACATCGAGTTCAAGGTGAATCAGGCGAAGGGATTCCTGCAGCACAAGGACAAGGTGATCGTCTCGGTCGTGTTCCGCGGCCGCGAACTCGCCCACATCGACGAGGGGCAGCGGGTGATGAAAAACATCCTCGAGCAGCTCGAGCCTGTGGGCAAAGTCGAGGCCCCGCCGCAGCAAATGGGCCGTCGTCTGGTGTGCACGCTCTCCCCGAGATAAAGTTTCCTACGCCGACCCAAACCAAGCCGACAGATTTCCAGGAGCCGACCCGTGCCAAAGCAGAAGACCCACAAGGGAGTGAAGAAGCGTTTCCGCCTGACCGCCAATGGCAAGGTGAAGCACCGTCAGGCTGGCACGAGCCACCTCCAGGTGCGGCTCACAGCCAAGCGGCGACGAGCCCTCCGCGGCACCCGCGTCCTCGCCCCGGTCGACACGGCGAAGATCGCCGAGGTGCTCGGCCCCTACAGCTACTGAACCCAAGAACAAAAGGAAAAAGGCTGAACCATGCGTACGAAGAGCGTCGTCCCCCGGCTGCGGGCCAAGAAGCGGCTGTTCAAGCGGGTGAAGGGATCGGTCGGCGGTCGCCGCCGCCTCCTCCGCACGGCGAAGGAATCGATCATCCGCGCGGGCGTGTACGCCCGTCGCGACCGGCGGCGGAAGAAGCGGGACTTCCGGCGGCTCTGGATCGTGCGGATCAATGCCGCCGTCCGCGAGCGGGGCATCCGCTACAGCCAGTTCATCGCCGGGCTCGAGAAGATCGGATCGGAGCTCGACCGTCGCACGCTCGCGCAGATGGCCGTCTATGACCCGACGGGTTTCGACGCGGTCGTTGAACAGGTGCGCAAGGCGCTCGGCCTGCCGGCGCCGGCGGCCGTGGCCTGACGCCATTTCCGGCTGCTGTGTTCCGGCTTTTGGGGCCGGCTTCTGGCTCCGCGAGGCTGCAGGCTTGTGGCTACCGACGACAACATCTCCGAAGGCAAGATCTCCGAAGGCAAGGCCCCTAAAGACGACGCCTCGAAAGGGCATGCCGGTGTGGAAACAGCCGCGGGCGATGCCGCGCGTCGGTTCGCCGCCGAGGTGGAGCGGCTGCTCGCCGAAGCCTCCGCCGCCATGGCGTGCGTGGCGGACGCTGCCGCTCTCGAGGCGGCGAGGATCGAATTCTTCGGCGCGAAGGCGGGGCGGCTGAAGGCCGTGCAGAAACTGCTCGGCGAGCTCGTGGCCGCCGACAAGCCTGCCGGCGGCCGACGGTTCAACGAGGTGAAGCAGACGCTCTCGGCCTGCTTCGAAGAGGCAGAGGCTAGGCTCGCCGGAGCCTCGAGCGGACTTCCCCCGATCGACGTCACGCTACCGGGCGTGGCCAGGCGTCTCGGCCGCCACCATCCGATCACGCTCACGATCCGTCGCGTGCAGCAGATCATGGGACGGCTGGGCTTCGAGAGCGTCGAGGGGCCCGAGGTCGAGGACCAGTGGCACAACTTCGACGCGCTCGCGATCCCGCCCGAGCATCCGGCCCGCGACCCGCTCGACAACTTCTACATCGCCGTCGCGAAGGGGCACTCGCCGCTCCTGCTACGGTCGCAGACGAGCACCGTGCAGATCCGCGTCATGGAGGCGAGGAAGCCTCCGATTCGGATCATCTCGCTCGGCCGCGTCTACCGGCCCGACACGGCCGACGCCACCCACTACCCGATGTTCCACCAGGTCGAGGGCCTCTGCGTGGAGCGAGGCACGACGATGGCCCATCTCAAGAGCGTCTTGCGTTTCTTCGCTTCGAGCTTCCTCGGGGGCGACGTGCACGTCCGCTTCCGCCCGTCGTTCTTCCCGTTCACCGAGCCGAGCGTGGAGGTCGACATGGAGTGGGGTGGCCGCTGGGTCGAGATGGGGGGCGCCGGCATGGTCGACCCGGCGGTGCTCGCCGCCGTCGGCTATGACCCCTCGGAGGTCTCGGGCTTCGCCTTCGGCCTGGGCGTCGAGCGGATCGCCGCCCGCCGCTATGGCGTCGCCGACATCCGCGACTTCTACCGCAACGACGTGCGGTTCCTGGAGCAGTTCCGATGATCGTGTCGCTGGCCTGGCTCTCCGACTACGTGCGGCTCTCGGTGCCGGCCGACACGCTCGCGGAACGCCTCGCGATGGCCGGGCTCAATCACGAGTCGACCCGACGGGTCGGGGACGACACGGCGATCGAGCTGGAGGTCACGAGCAACCGCCCCGACTGCCTCGGCCACATCGGCGTCGCGAGGGAGGCCGCGGCCATCTTCTCGTTGCCGCTCCACGTGCCGGAACCGGCCGTCGCCGAGACTGGCGGGCGGGCCGCCGAAAGCATCTCGATCACGATCGCCGATACGACGATCTGCCCCTACTACCAGGCGAGGGTGATCCGGGGTATCCGCGTGGGCCCGAGCCCGAAATGGCTCGTCGAACGGCTCGCGACGATCGGCATCGCGAGCGTCAACAACGTCGTCGACGTGACGAACTACGTGATGATGGAGTGCGGCCAGCCGCTCCATGCGTTCGACCTCGCGCAGATCCGGGGCGGGCGGATCGTCGTGCGGCCCGCGAGCCCCCGCGAGCCCTTCGAGGCGATCAACCACAAGCGGTACGAGCTCGACGGCCGGATGTGCGTGATCGCCGACGCGGAGCGGCCGATCGCGCTCGCCGGCGTCATGGGGGGAGCCGACAGCGAGATCTCGGCGGAGACCACCGACGTGCTGATCGAATCGGCGCAGTTCCACCCGCTCGCCGTGCGGGCCGCCGCCCGGTCGCTCGCGCTGATGAGCGACAGTTCGTACCGTTTCGAACGGGGGCCCGACCCGGCCGCCGTCGACTGGGCGGGCCGCCGCGCCGCCGCGATGATCCTCGAGCTCACCGGCGGCCGCCTGGACCGCGGCGTCACGGAGGCAGGTTCGCTCCTGGGCTCGCAGGCCGAGATCCACCTCGCGGACGAAGCCGTCCGGAGGGTGCTCGGCATCGACGTCCCCCCGGAGCGTCGCAAGGCGATCCTCCACGCACTCGGGTTTCATGCGCTCTCCGAGACCACCTCCGGCTCCTCGTGGCGTGCTCCATCGTGGAGACGCGATGCAGCCCGCGAGATCGACCTCGTCGAGGAGATCGCCCGCATCGAGGGATACGACCACGTGCCGGAGGACGTGACGATCTCGTCGCGGCCGGTGGAGGTGTCGCGGCGGGATCTCGCCGTCGCGCGGACCGGCGAGGTGCTCGTGGCAGGCGGCCTGTGCGAGGCGATGACGCGGAGCGTCGTGAGCGAATCGCTCGATCTGGTTACCGTCGGCTGGAGCGACCGCCCCGCCCTCACGATTCAGCCCGCGCTCGTGCGGGGTGCCGACCGGCTCCGCCGCACGATCCTTCCGAGCCTGCTCGAGTCGCGCGTCACGAACGCCGCCGCCGGTTCACCCCACGGCGACCTGTTCGAGATCGCCAGGCTCTACCTGCCCGGCGGCGAGCCCGGCACACTGCCGGAGGAGCCGCTCGCCGCGGCGATGGTGATCGGAGGCGGCTACGCGGACGCGAAGGGGATCGTCGAGGCCGTGCTCCGGCGGCTCGGCTTCGATCCCTCCGGCCACGGCTCCGGCACGACGGCCGTCCGTTACGCGGCGATGGCGACCCATGGCGGCGATCCGCTCTTCGAAGCGGGACGCGCGGCCGACATTCTTCTCCCCGGCCCCGATGCCAAGCCGGTGCGGGTGGGAGTCCTGGGCGAGGTCTCACGGAAATCGCTCGAGCGGTTCGGGCTCGCCGGCTCCGTGGCGGCTGCGGAGCTCCTGCTCGACCGGCTCGACGCGGAGGTCGGCCGCGACGTCGCCATCGTGCGGCCGAGTGAGTTCCAGGCGGTCGACCGCGATCTGAACCTCGTCGTGGACGAGTCGGTGCCGTGGTCGGCGGTTGCCTCGGCGATTTCGGAAGCGGCGGGCGGCGTTCTCGAGCGGCTGAACCTCCAGCAGGTCTGGTCCGACGCGGAGCGGCTCGGCGGCGGGAAGAAGAGCCTGCTCGTCGCGGTGCGGCTCCGAAGCGACTCCGGCACGCTCTCGGGCGAGGAAACCCGTCGCATCATCGACGCCGCCGTGGCCGCGGCCTCGAAATCCTGCGGCGCCGTGCTGCGGTGATCCCGTGGGCTGCGCCGATCCCGTGCCGCGATAGCCGGTCCGACGATCAGCGATCGGCGTAGACGCGGGTGACCTCTTCCTTCGTGATCGGCGACTGGCTGTCGTCGCTTGTCACCTGCACCTGCACCCGCTGGTCTCCCTCGCGGCGGCCGCGGACGCGGATCCGATAGACCGACTCCTGCGCCGGGGCGAGGTTCGCCAGCGGCTCGAACAGGATGGTGAGATTCTCGATGCGGTGCGCCGCCGGGCCCTTGGCGTCCACCGGCTCGAGGTCGCCGAGCAGCGTGGCCGTGACGCGGACGCCGGTGGCCGCCTTCGTGCCCTGGTTGCCCACCCGCACGACGTACTCGGTGATCCCGTCGACCTCGATCGGATCCTCGCTGTCACCCACCTCGAAGAGCAGTGCTGCGAGGCCCTCGACCTCGACCGTGTGCGTCACCTGCGCCGCGAGGCCGTCAGCCGAACGGGCGGCCGCCGCGATTCGCTGCGGACCGAGCGCCGTCGGCACGAGCACCATCTCCACGCTGCCGACCTCGGCGGCCGGGAGCTGCTCGAGGTGCCACAGCACCCGGTGGCTCGACTCCTCGTAGTAGCCGGCGTTGTTCGCCCGCAGGAATTTCATGCCGGGCGGCAACTGCGCGGCCAGCTCGATCGCGTTGGCGGGCGCGGTCCCGGCGTTGTTCATCGAGAGGACGCAGGTGACCGGCCGCTGCAGGTAGCGGCGACTCGGCATGTTCGCCGCGAGCTCGAGCGTCGGCGCCGTCACCTCCAACCGCACCGCCTGTTCGGTCTCGATCCTGCCGTCGGCCCGGGCCGAGAGCTTGAGCGTCTGCACGCCCGGGTGCGTCGAGACGAGCTGGAGGTCGATCGTGCGCGCCTCGCCCGGCCGCAGGCGGCCCACGTCATATTCGAGCGCCGGGCCCGAAGTGTGGGTGAAGCCCGTGGGAACGTTCCCCTCGAGCACGACGCCCGTCGCCTCCCCCGTGCCGGGATTGCGGACGGTGATCGAAAGCCCGACCGTGGAACCGACGAGGACGGCCTTCGGGTTCTCCGCCTCGATCGCGAGGTCGGCGCGAGTGGCGACCGACCGCACCGAGGCGTCGGCCCGAAAGCTCACGCTCGCCACGCTGCCGACCTCTCCTTCCTCGACCGGCATCACCTCCATCGCCACGCGGGCCTGCCCGCCCTGCGGCAGACTGCCGAGCGTCCAGACGAGTTGACCGGCCTCTCCGGGCGCAGCCGGCGGGGAGGTGCTCACGAGCCTCGTGCCGAGCGGAACCCGGTCGCGGAGCGTCACGTCGTGAGCCGATACGCCGCCGACGTTGCGGACGACCATGTCGTACCGGGCAACCTTGCCGACCTGGACCTCGCGTGGGCCGCGCTTCTCGATCGTGAGCTGCGGCGTCTGAACGCCCTCGAGTTGGATGGGTCCCGGCCTGCCGTCTGCCTGGACAGGTCCGTCCATGGCCGCGGCGGGAAGCGACTGCGAAACGTCGGCGACAGCGGGCTGACCGGCCGCCGCCGGCGGCGCGGTCGGCGCGGGCGTGACCACGGGTGCACCGCCAAACCCTCGTGTGACGTCAGTGGACGCGATTCGATCCTGCGGCGGGCGGTCGGCGGGCGGCATGTCAGGTGAGGTGCGGGTGGCGACCGGTCCCGCCGCGGCACCACCGGGTGGCGTCACCGGCACCGGTGCCTCGGGATCCTCGAACGGCGAAGCAGCAGGCGTCGCCGTCGGCTTGGGTGCCGGGGGTTGCATCGGGGCGAGCGCGGCGGCGAACGTCGACTCGAGTGGTGGCGATCGAAGCGGGGGCGGCGGCGCAGCGGCCACGGCGGACGGCGCGGCAGCGACCGGCACTGGGTTGACGGGCGGGGGGGCAACCGGTGCGGCAGGCATGGGTGCCGCCGCGACCGGCGGGGGAGCGTCGGCCGGCGGCTCCTGGGCCGGTGCCTCGTCGGTGGCGGTCGTCGTTTCCTGCGACCGTGCGATCTCGCCACCACCATCGGCCGAGATGAGCAGTGGTCCCGGCTCGGCGACCGCATCCAACGCATCCACCGCGTCCACGGCATCGACCGCGTCGGTGAAGTCGGCCGCATCGGCCACGTCGGCCGCATCGTCCCCCTTGGCCGAGACGGTCTGTGCGACGGGCTCCGCCGCGGTCTCAGGCAGTGGCTCGGAAGCGACCTCGGAAAACTTCGAGAACCCCGCCGGAGCCGCCTTCGGGGCGGGGTCTTCCGCGACGGCCTCGACTGCGGCCGGCGTCGCCTCGAATCGCCCCGGTCGTGGCCTGTCGAGCGGCACCCGTTCGATCTCGGCCGCCTGTTCGGTGGCCGCCGGCGCGAAGAACCGCGGCGATGACGATTCGGGCGCGAGATCCGGAATCGTCCGGCCGAGGCCACTGGCAAAGACGACGGCGAATCCAGCGGCGGCGCTCGCGATCGCCCCACAGACGAGGAGCGGCCCGTTCGAGGAGCGGGGCTTCACGACGAGCGACTGCCGCGAGGGCGGCGGCACGGGGCGGTTTGCGGCCGCGGGCTTTTCGGCGCTCCCGCTTGCCGATTCGGCATGTTCGGACATGGGCGGTCCTTCCGCGGATGCGGAACTCCTTCCGGTCAGCGGGAAGTAGCAGACGCCCGGCGGACGGAGAAGGGCATTCCCGGACGGCACGGGATATCAGGCCGTCTCGAGAACCTGGCGAAGATGGAAATGAAACTTTCCGAGCCTGCCGCCGTAATTTCCGGCGGATATGGCGAGCACGTCCGGTGCGGCGGCCGCCCGCATGCCGGCGGCCATCGACTCGGCGACGGTCGATTCGTCCACGCAATCGATGACGATTTCGAGCGCGGCAGCGGCTCCCTCCACGAGTTCGGTCGCCACACGGCCGACGAGTCCGGGGCAGAAAGCGTCGTTGGTGCTCGCCTTGAGGCCCGGGTAGCGGGAGCCCACCTTGCTCCCCGAACGGACGACGCCTCCCGGAAACGGCGTGATCGATCCGCGAATCGCCGCAATCGCCTCGACGGCCCTCCGGGCCGCCGCGAGCGCCGACTCGAGCGACGACGACTGGAGGATGAAGTTGCCGCCTCCCACTCCCTTGTCCACGCCGATCGATTCCTCGACCACGAACTCGCCATCCATGACGGGCACCCGCCAGTACCGCCGCCCGTCGATGACCTTCGTCTTTTCGAACCCGTCGCCGAAGTAGCGGAGATGTCCGCCGAGCGGGAACCGCTCCCCGCCCTCCGGCAAACCGTCGAAGAGGCTCGTCGTCGGACAGGTGAGCAGGCATTGCGCTGCTCGGTTGGCGACCGCCCTGGCGACGCCCTCGGCGGAGAATCCGAAGGCGAGGATCGACGCGCCGGGGCGACCATCGGGCGTCGATGCAGGGGGCATCCATGCCTCGACCCCGATCTCGGCGTCGCAGCCGATCACGCTCGTGCCGTAGCCGCAGGCGGCCGCGACGGCTGCCTCGAGCCAATGCCGATCGTGCGCCGTCACGACGATTCGGGCGTACCGCAGCCGAAACGCCTCGGCGAACGTGTCCGCGATTACCGTCGTCCCAAGCTTCATGGCCATTTGTTTCCGTGTCTGGCCGGACGCTACACGCTGCCGATCGGCTCCGCAAGCGCCGCAAGGCTTGCCCAAGATACCCGCCATGCCATCGATGAATAACGACAAAAACCTCAACGCCGAGGGTTGAGCGGCCCGGCGGCCACTTGGTAGGTTCACGTCATCCGCCAACCCGAGAGATCTCCCATGCCCCGCCCCATCCGCCGTCGTTCTTCCATCGCCCTCCTGCTCGTGGCCAGCTCCGCGTGGCTCGCCCTCGCCGGGCCGATCTCCGCCGACGATTCGATCGCCAAGCTCGCCGCGGCCAGGGTGCCGAAGGACGCGGTGTTCCTCTCGTCGTCGCTGCGGCTGCGGGAGCAGGCCGAACGGTTCATCGGGAGCCGGGCCTTCGCGGCGCTCCGCGGGCTGCCGTCGGTGAAGCGGGCGATGGAGGCCTTCGAGGAACAGAAGTCGCTCCCAGGGAATCCGCTCGCCCTCGCCTCGGTGTTCCTGGAGCTGCCGGAGAACCAGCAGGCCGTCGAGGTGCTCGCCGATCTCGTCTCCAACGACAGCTTCGTCTACGGCGAGCCCTCATGCGTCACGCTCACGGATCTGTTCCGAAAGCTGCAGACGGCCAACCAGGTCGCCGGCGTCGTGCAGATGGTCGGGGGGAGATCCCGAGGCGACGGGCTGGGAATCGAACTGGACATCGATCTCGGGAACGGCGACGACGAGGACGAGGACGAGGACGACGAAGAAGATGATGCCGACGAGGACGACGGCGCCAGACACGGCCCCCGCCGCGGACTCCAGGTGCGGCCGGTCCGCTTCCGCGCCGCAACCGCCGAGGCGGAGTCGCTCGAAGACGTCTCGGCGGACGAGCTCCGCGGCAAGCTCCTCGTCGCCACGCTCGTCGACAACCTCGACCAGATCGTCGTGCCCGACATCGTCTGGGGGTTCAAGGTCGGCAAGAAGGACGCCGCGACGACGCAGCTGAAGCGGCTCGAGGGTGTTCTCAAGCTCGCGGTCACGGCCGTTCCCGAACTCGCCAAGTCGCTCGACCGGCAGGACGTCGCCGGCCACGAGTTCGTGACGTTCACGGTGACCGGAGAGATGGTGCCGTGGGACGACCTCGACGTCGGCCGCCTTGCGGAAGACTCCGACGATTTCGAGAAGGTGCTCGACAAGCTGCGTTCGCTGCGGCTCGTGATCGCCATCGGACTCATCGACGACCGCGTGATCCTGTCGATCGGCGACTCGCTCGACCACCTCAAGAAACTCGCGGCCACGGACCCGGCGGACGGCCTGCTCGCGACCCTTCCCTTCAAGCCGCTGGGTGACGTCGCCGGCAAGAAGCTCACCGGCATCTCGTACATGAGCGAATCGCTCGCCCGCGTGGGCACCCCCTCGGTCGACTACCTGCGGCAGCTGGCATCGATGAGCGGCCGGCTCGCGAAGTCGGCGGGCGTGCCCGACGCGGAAGATGACGTCCGCAGGCTGCTCACGAAGATCGCCGACGACAGCGAGAAGCGGCTGCCCGTCGCCGGCCCCTGGATGGCCTACGCCATCCTCGGCGAGAGCGGCTACGAGGGAGCCGCGTGGGACTGGTCGAAGAACGTCCCACTCGACGGCGGCAAGCCACTCTCGCTGCTCTCGCACACGGGCGGCTCACCACTGGCCGCAGCCGTGATCCGCGCGAAGAACGACCCGGCGCAGTTCGACGAGATGGTCTCCTGGGTCGACGGCGGCCGGGGGATCGTCGAGAAGAGCCTGAAGGACCAGGATCGCCGCGAGTTCGGCCAATTCGTGAAGACGTTCGGCCCGCTCGTGTCGAAGCTGGCCGAGATCGTTCGCGCGAAGCTCCTTCCCTCGCTCGCCGACGGGCAGGTCGGATTCGTCATCGACGCGCAGAGCCGCGTCAAGCGGCTCCACGAGGATCTGCCGGCAGCCGCCGAACCGCTGCCGCTCACGGAGCCTGCGATCGTGCTCGGAGTCTCCGACCCGAAGGTGTTCCAGGACGGCATCAACGACCTGTTCGACCTCGCCGACGAGCTCATCGACACGGTGCGTCGTTTCTCGCCGAACTCGGTGCCCGAGGGCTACCGCATCCCCGATCCGGAGCGGAAGAAGACGGACGCGGGCACGATCTGGTCGTTCGCGATTCCCAAGTCGGGACTCGACGCACAGATCCGGCCTTCGATCGCGCTCGGCTCGGATGCGGTCGCGCTGACGCTCGTGCCCGCGCAGGCCGAGCGGTTGCTCGAGAAGAAGCCGTTGAAGACGACGGTCGATTCCGGCGGGTTCGAGAAGCCCCTCGCCGTGGCGGCGGCCTTCGACAACGAGCGGCTCGTCAAGGCGATCGAGCCCTGGGTCGCCTATGGCATCCGCTACGCCGCCGCCTGGCGGCGTGACGGCGACGTCGACGCCGCCGAGACGCTCGACGCCGACGACGAGGATGAGTCGACCAAGGACATCCTCGCCCAGGTGAAGGTCGTCTTCGACGTGCTCGAGTGTTTCAAGGGTGCCGCGGCCGAGACGTCGGTCGAGAAGGACGCCCGCGTCACCCGCTGGAAGAACGCGATCCGCGACCTGCCGTGAAGCGGTGACGCGACCCTCGATCGCTAATACCGCCGCACCGACACCAGCCGACCGGTCTTCGGCTTGAGCTGCATGACCTGCGGGTTCGCAACCAGGATCGTGTGCCCGGCGTCGTTCTTCTTCTGTGTCCAGAGTTTCGGCTGCTCCTCAGGGTGGAGCACCCGGGTGCCGACCGACTGCTGCCAGGGCAGGTCGGGCACGAGCCCCAGCGCCGTCAGGTCGACGGCCAGCGGCACCTTTTTCGCCGCCTTCTCGTCGGTGTTGAACATGTGGATCACGATCCGGTCGGGCAGCTGCCAGACGCCGATCTGGATCGCCGGCTCGTCGCAGGTGACGCCTGGCAGCGGCTGGCCGGCCGCGACGTGCTTCGTCTCCTTCCGGACCATGCCGAAGTCGGCCACCGCGTCGGGCAGCTTTCCTTCCAGCCAGGCCGGCAGGGCCGCCGCGGCCCGGGAAGCCTCTGCGGCGTCCTGCCCGCCGATGCCGACGAGCACGAGCTCGTGCGGCGGCAGCCCCTTGATCCGCACGCTGCCTGCCACAGCGTCGAACGCGACGGGCCCGACGCCGTTCGGCAACGCGTAGAGCGTGCGGGCGAACGCCCCTGCCGGGGCGACTCCGAGCGCCGCCAGATCGATCTTCAGATCTGCGTCCTTGGGCTTGCTGCCATCGAGGTTGAAGACGCCGAGCATGACGCGGTTTTCCGCCGGGATGTGCCAGAGCGAGACGAGCACGTCGCCGTCCGGGCCGGTCACGAAGGGATTTCGCCAGTAAGGGTGCCAGGCCACGCCGGCGGCGTTCACGCCCCAGTCCATCACTCGCTCCGGCATCCGGGCGAGTTGGCCGATGTAGGGATTCAGCCAGGAATCGTGCATCCATACCCAGTGCCCCTGCCGAATCTTGTGACGATCGACCTTCGCGGGTTCGCGGGCCTGCATGTTCGCCATCCAGCAGATGCCCAGGCCCCAGGCCTGGGGGACCGACATCGCCCGCATCCGCTCGACCGGCATGTTGTCCACCCAGTCGGTGGTCATCGAGTCGAGGTCCCAGATCCGCTCGCCGTCCAGCACGGCATCGGCCCACGGCATGGCGATTGGGATGTAGGCGTTGGTGGAGTGGAAGCCGATGCCCCCCGGCACGAGGCCGGCGTCGAGCTGCAGTGCGTGTAGCCGCATGAAGAACCGCCTCAGGTTCCAGCCGTTGTAGCCGCGCTGAATGCGGCCGTCGGGCAGCTCGTAGGCCAGGCCGCTGAGCGGGTTGTCGAATTGCATCGGGAAGGCGAGATCCCAGTAGGTGGACCGCACGCCGCCATCCTTGAAGGCCGGCTCGAAGAGCGTCATCGCGTAGTCGATGTAGGAGTCGTTCCAGGTGTCGGCCCCGGGATCCCATTCCGGACCGAAATAGTCGTACAGCTGATCCTCGAGCGACTTGCGCCCATATTGCATGATCTGAAACGACATGTGGGTGAAGTTGATTCCGTGCCGGGCGCCGAAGGGGTTCTGCAACTGGTTGGCTTCCGCATGGGCGTCGGCGGCCTTCTTCTGTTCGGCCCAGAGCGCCGGCCATTCCTCTGGATAGCGGGATTCGGGATGGATCCAGTTGACGTGCTGGCCCGGCGTGGCGAGCACCGGCTTGCCGGTCTTCGAATCCTTGCGCACCCCGCGGAAGGGCTCGAAGAACGTGTCGTCGGAGGTGCCGATGGCCGTGCGGAAGCCCTGCGGCAGCGGCTTGAACGGCGTGGAGTTGTAGCTGAAGGCGATCGTGCGCGGGCCGGAGATCTCCACCGGCCTGGCGACGACGTTGTTGCGGAACTCGACCACCGAGCGGTCCCCGCTCCGGGTTCGCACGGCCTCATGGGCCGGGACGGCATCGTCCTGCACCCAACCCTTGTCATTGTCGGCCCACCAGAGAAAGCCGCGTCGCTCGCTGCCGATCCAGACGGTCGGATAGAAGGAGCCGACGGTCATTTTCGAGCCGGAGCGGCCGGTGTCGAGTGTGGACCAGAGTCGGCCTTCCTTGTCGTCGGGCAGGAGCATCGTGGTCTTGCTCGAATAGTTCGCGTCCGGCCCGATGCAGAGCAGGGCATCGGCGTCAGTTTCGGCCAGCGGGTATTCGATCCGCAGGCCGTCGATCCGCACCGGCTCCTTGCCCTCGGGGCCGTAGGTGAACTCGACGTAGACGAGCCCGTCCTGCTCGAGTGAGCCCGTGGCGGTGAACACGAGCCCCGCCCCCGCGGCCTTGCCCGTGAAAGTCGTCCGCCAGTCCTTCTGCGCCGTGATCGTCGGCTTGCCGACCGGGATCACGGTCTCCTTGCCATCGGCCGTCACCACTATCCGCGCCGGCGCCGCCAGCACGGCCTCGCCCTGGGACCGCATAGCCACCGGCAGGCCCATCGCGTCGACGGCGTATTCCCGCCCGAGAACCACGAAGCCGTCCACCTGCCCGCCCGCGTCGCCGGCCGCCGGCAACCGGCCGCCGCGCACGCCCGTGTAGGGGGCGAGCACCCGTTCGACGTCGCCGCATTTCCGGCCCCACCAGCGGGCGAACTCGCGGGCCTCGTCCTTCTTCTCCAACGTGCGGGAATACGGCCCGAGCGTGCGGCCGTCGGCCAGTTCCATCGACGCGTCGACCTGGTATGTACCTGCCGCGAGCGTCGGCAGCACGACGACATCCTCGAGGTAGAAGTCGTAGAGCCGCGTAATGCGGCCCTCGGCCACCGGCTTGTCCGCCCCCTTGGCCGAGACGCGATAGCGCAGGGCCTTGGCCTGGGCGGGGTCGGGCAGGTAGTAGGTGTCTCCCCCGATCCGCAGCAGCGATTTCAGAGGATTCCAGCTCGTGCGCCACTCGAAGGCGGTGGGATCGCGGGGCTTCACGGCCGCGAGCATCGTGCCGTTGAACTTGCCCACGTCGAAGCGGCTGTAGTACTGGAGGAGCTGCCGTTCGCCCTGGAGCACGCGAACCTGCACCTCCCCCTTCTTCACATCGGCGGGGAGTTTCTCGTCGAGCGCCACCTTGCTGGCCGAGCCGGACGCCAGGATCACCGTCTCCCGCTTCTCGATCACCCCGGCCACGTCGATCGCGACGTCGAGCTTCACCGGGGCCGCGGTGGGGTTGAAGAAGGCGATCTCAAGCGCCGCGGTGCCATCGCTCGAGAGGTTGTGCAGGCTGTCCATGGTCAGCTGGACGGCCGGTGTGTTCTCGACCAGCGTGAGCGGCGTGTAGCCGGAGGCCTCCTGGAAGCCGCCGTTGCAGGGGATGCGGGCCTGCATCCACATCGGAAAATGGTTGATCGCGAGCATCACCCGCCAGGCGTCGTTGGCCCGAAAGGGGCCGACCATCTCGAAGTCTTCCGGCGTGGCCCGCATCTCCATTTCCCACCAACTGCCGCCGTCGGGGGCTGTACCCGGCGAGGTGATGCGGGTTTTGATCTCGAACCGCGGCGCCCAACCCTTGAACGCCTGCCCGAGGCCGAACCGCGTGTGGTCGCCGGTGAAGCCCAGCGTATTGAGAAACCACTTGTAGGAGCTGCCGGTGTTGCCGGGGGCCACGTTGCCGCCCAGCGGCTGCCAGTGAAGTTCGAGCGCGTCGTCGCCGATGAAGGCCTTCCCGGCCGAACGCCCGTCGCTGACCATGGGCTTGTAGCCCGGCCGCAGATAGGTGCGGCAGGCAAAGAACATCGCCTCGGGCTGCCAGCCGAAGAAGAAGGTCGTGGGCCGCGGAATGAGCAGGTCCTCCTGCCAGTCTCCGGGGCCGCTGATCGCCGCGGCCCCGCGCCACTCGGCGGCGTCGATGGCCCCGTCGATGGCAGGCTTAGACTCGAGCCGCGGCACGAGCAGGGCGGGGAGCTTCTCCGGCGGGATCGCCGCCCCTCGCTGCTGCGCGAGCACGGGCGTGGACAGCGCCAACCAGCCGATCACCGCCCCGCACCCCGCGATAGCCACCCGGATCATGCTCCTACACATCGCTGCTGCCTCCTCGTGGTTCGTTGCTCACCGGGGCCATTGTGACATATCAGAAAGTCGCCTGCCATCTGCGGTCAGACAATCGCCCCGTCGGCCGCGAGCCGGGCGCTCAAGGCCGCGCCGTCGAGCCGCGACACCGATTCCCCGCTCCGGGCACAGATCGCGGCTGCCAGGCCGGCCGCCTGGCCGAGCGCCATGCACTGGGCCTGCACCCGCACGGAGGCGAAGGCCTCCCGCGTCGCCGACAGCGTTCCCCCGGCGACGAGCACGTTGTGGGATCCCTCGGGCACCAGGGTGCGGTAGGGAACGCGGTACGGCGAGGTCAGAAACTGCACGGTCTGGCTGCTGTCCGACCGGTGCATATCGACGGGATGGCCACCCAGCGCCACCGCGTCCGGGAAGGAACGGCCCGACAGGACGTCCTCGGCCGACAATGTGTAGAGCCCCTTGATGCATCGGGTTTCGCGGATGCCCACCTGCGTGGCCGTGTCGATCAGGTAGCAGCCGGCGAACGCCGGATGATGCCGGCGAAAGAGGTCGACCATCACGGCCACCTCCTCGCGGAGCACGAGTTCCGCTCGGGACAGGTCGGCCGCATCGGCCGCGTTCCCGGTGATCCGCGTGGCGTTGACTGACACCTCTCCGGGCCGGATCGTGCTGCCGTGCACGGCCCACGGTCCGCCGAAGTTCCGCACCTCCCCGGCCTGCACTGCCGCCGCGAGGATCCCACGGAGGTCGGGGTTGGAATACTTGGTGCCGTCCTCCGCCATGAGCAGCCTGAGGCGGTCGGTGTCCACGCCGCCGAGCCGGAAATACAGCGACATCGGCTGGAGTTCGCCGCTGGCCCGCCGATTCCGCATCTCGCAGGGCAGCGACGTGCGAGACACGAGGTCTCCGGTGCCGGTGCAGTCGATGAACTGCCGGGCGGCCACCGCCTCGCGGCCTGACTTGGTCTCGACGATCACGTGCGTCAGCCGGCCCGGCTCGTCGGCCGCGGTGATCCCGCCGACGACGTGCGCGTGCATGAGCATCTCGACCCCCGCCCCGCGAACGAGGCGTTGGGCGGCGAGTTTGTACGCCTCGACGTCGTAGGGGATGTTGCCGCTGGGTAGGTCGATGATGGCCCCGCCGGCGGCGTGCAGCGCCCGAATGAACTCAACCGGGATGCCCCCCACGATCCGCTCACCGCCGAGGTTGAACTTGCTCAACGGGCCGACCATGCCCGCCGTCGCCATCCCGCCGAGGAAACCGTATCGCTCGAGCAGCAGCACCGATGCGCCAGCCCGCGCCGCGGCCACGGCGGCGATGAAACCCGACGGGCCGCCCCCGCAGACGACCACGTCGACCTCGGCCCGGACGGGCAGCCGGCGAGCGGGCTCCACGACGAAGGGGCCGGCCGGGGGATCGACGTCGCTTCGGTGTTCCGTCATCGGGTGCCTGCCTGGTTCCGGTACGTTCCTGTTACGCCGCTGCGGCATCCGCCGGGCTGCGTCTGCGATACAACACCACCGCGATCACCACAAGCGCCGTGAGATGCAATCCGCTCATCATCGTGAACACCGGCACGTAGCCGTGGGATTCGACGACCCGTCCGGTGAGCAAGCTCGCCACGATCCCGCCGAGCGAACCGCCGATCGCCGAGATCGAAAGCACCGTCGCCACCACGCTGCGAGGGAACGACTCCGACAGGAGCGCGAGAAGATTGGCCATCCAGCAGGTATGGCCGGCGAACAGCAGGGCGATGATCGCCACCGCGAGCCATGTCGCATCGGTCCGCACGGCGATGTTTGCCAAGGGCATCAGGGCGGCCGCAGCCGCTAGCAACCCGAACCGGGCCCGCCGCGGGGCGATCCCGCGGCGCACGAGCCAGTCGGAGAGGGCGCCGCCTCCCGGGCCGCCAATGTCGCCGGCCAGAAACGGCAGCCAGCCGATCAGCCCGAGCAGGGCAAGCGAGAATCCGCGGCTCCCGGCAAAGTAGTCGGGCAGCCAGAAGTTGAAGAAATACGCCCAGGGATCGGTGAGAAACCGGGCACAGAAAAACGCGATGCACAGCGGATGAAAGAGGGGATTGCCCGGGGATTTCCCCGGGGCGGCGCCGGCCGCCGCGACGTCGCGGTTGGCGAGCACGTAGGCCCGCTCCTCCGCGGAAATCCGCGGATGCCGCTCGGGGCTGTCATAGGCCTTCCACCAAGTGACCATCAGCAGCAGGCTCACGAATCCGGGCAGGATAAAGGCCAGCCGCCAGTCGAGGTGGAGCGTGATGAAGGCCACGATGGGCGCGGCCAGGATTGCACCCCAGACGTAGCCGTTGTTGAGAATGGCGACACTCAGGCCGCGTTCACGGCTGGGAACCCATTCGCTGATAGCCTTGATGCCCCCGGGGGTGTTGAAACTCTCCCCGAGCCCCAGCAGGAACCGCAGCACGACAAGCGAGATCCACCCCGCGGCTGCGGCGTGGGCCATCGAAACGACTGTCCAGAAGCCGAGGGCGGCAGCCAGGCAGAGCCGCACTCCGAAGCGATCGAGCAGACGGCCCGCGAACACGTAGCCGATGGTGTACGCCACGAGAAACGACGTCACCACGTAAGAATATTCGACCGTGCCGAACCCGAGCGTGGCCTTGAGGGTCGGGGCCAACACGGAAAGCGTCTGCCGGTCGAAGTTGCTGGCGACCGAAAAGCAGAACAAAAGCCCGACAACCAGCCAGCGCCGCCGATGGGTGAAGAAGCCGGCGGCAGGCTTTGGGGTGGTCAAGGGTCGTCAGCGGTTGGAAGCCCGGCCAAAACCGGTAATACATCATAATACATCAGTGGATGTCTCGTTTAGCCAGCCGCAGGGAGAGGATCATGACACGACTTTTGGGCACGAAGCGATCGGCAAGAAAGATTACGGCAACGGCCCTCGGGCCGCTGCTGTCGCTGACGCTCGTCATGCCTGCGCCGGCCCAGCCCTCCACGCCGGCCGAGTCCTCCGCGCAGCCCGTGCCCTTCACGGTGCCGCTGATGCGGCAGCCGCCCACGATCGACGGGCTGGTCGAGCCCGATGAGTGGGCCGCCGCCGATGGGTTCGACGGCTTCGTCGGCGCCGACAAGGTCGGGGTCAGCACCGGCCTCGTGGTGACCGAGAACGGACAGGGGCAGGTCCGCGGATACGTCGGAGCCACGGACGACGCGATTCACGTGGCCGTGGTGAGCAGGATTCCAGACGGAACGCCGCTCAAGGCCACGTTCAAGCAGGATACCTGGGAAGCGGTGGGGGACGACTCGATCGAGGTCTTCGTCAACCCGACGCCGGAGAAGGAGCAGCGGGTGGACTACCACCGCCTCTTCAACTCGCTGGGGTTTGGCGCCTACCTGGTGCACGAAATCGGCTCGGCTGACCAGACGCCCCCCTGGCTGAAGCCTGCCACCTGGCGGGGAGACTGGCCGATGAAGCAGGCAGTCCACGACGGCTGGTGGCACGCGGAGGTCACGATTCCGCTGGCGAGCATGCCGGGCGTCGCGCCGGGGCGGAAGGCGACCGACGGAGCCTGGGGTGTCAACCTGTGCCGCACGTGGCAAAAGACGCCCATGACCTGGTCGTCGCTGTTCGGCGGGTATGCGAAAAACACCCGCAGCTTCCGCTTCACGCAAGCCCCAACGCCGGCCGTGCAGGTTTCGAGTGACGGCCTTGCCGGTGATCCGCCCGTCACCTTCGTCATGCGGGTCTTCAACCCGTCTGCGTCGCCGCTCGAGGTCAAGGCCGCGCTCTCGCTACGGCAGAGCACCCGCCCGGAAAGCGCGAGCACCGACACCTTCACACTCGCCGCCGGCGAGGCGCGGGAACTACGAATCAAGGCTGATGATCTCGCGACGACGTCGGTTCGTCTGGACGCGGTCGTCGCCAGCCCGGATGGCACGGTCGCGTGGTACGACCGCGCGACCCGCTGGATTCCCGACACGCAGCCACTCCCGGTCGTTGATCTCTCCGAGGAGACCCGCCGTCACGTGGTCATTGCCCCAGGGACGAAGGACGTTTATCAAGGCCACCCCACCACTCTGCTCTTGCCCGACGGCAAGACGATGTTCTGCGTCTGGACCAACGGCCACGGCGGCCCCTGCGGTCCGCTTAAGCGGAGCGACGACGGCGGCCTCACCTGGAGCGACCTCCTGCCCGTGCCCGACAACTGGAAAACCACCCGCAACTGCCCCGTGCTCCACCGTCTCACCGATCCGGAAGGCGTGACGCGGCTGTTCGTGTTCGCCGGCCAGGGTCCGGGCGGCACCAGGCAGCCCGACAGCGGCACCATGCAGCGGT
>JBBAVU010000002.1:0-14039 GCA_040397565.1 Pirellulales bacterium
CGCTTGTCTGCATACGCCGTCTCGGGCACACGGGCAGCCCCGAACCGTCAAACGTAGCGCCAGATGATTCACGCAGGCACATGGATGCTGAACGCCGCGGGAGCGGACGTTGAGGAGCATCAGGTGTATCCTCACCGTAGCGACGATGCGTCCGCTCCCGCGGCGTCAATGCGGCATCCTGCAGTCTTTCCCGCTTGAAATGGCCTTGAGTCGGTCAGCCGATTTCCCGACTATCCCGGGGTCCCGCGTGGATGCCGGGGCGTGGCTCGGAGCAAGTCGATGCGTCGATCGTGGCAACCGGCAGCATTCGCATTTTTCCTGGCGGTCGCCGGAAGGGTGGCCGCGGCGCAGGCCGTGCTGCCGGCGCCCGATCCCTTCGCGCCGCTGCCGCCGGGGGCCGTCGTCGCCGACCCCGGGATCCCGCCGCCGCCTCCACCGATGGCGCCGCGGAACGTCGCCGTGATCCCGCCGATCGACGCGGAGACGATCTGGCAGAAGCTCGTCGACACCGTGGACGACTACTTCAAGATCGAGTCGGAGCAGCGGGTCGTCTTCGCCAATGGCGTGCCGACCGAGGGACGCATCGACACCTTCCCGCAGACCGGCGCGACACTGCTCGAGCCGTGGCGGGCCGACTCGGTCGGCTTCCGCGAGCGGCTCGAGAGCACCTTCCAATCGATCCGCAGGACGGCGAACGCCAGGCTCACACCCGATCCGGCGGGGTGGCGGATCGAGGTCGTCGTCCTCAAGGAACTCGAGAACATGCCCAGGCCGATGCTCGCCACGACGGGCGGCGCGACCTTTCGCAACGACGACTCGCTCTACCGTTACGGCTCCCCGCTGCCCACGCTCGGCCAGCAGATCGGCGAGCAGCCGCGGCCGGTCGCGAACCCGACCCGCTCGATCGGATGGATCCCGCTCGGCCGCGACCCCCTGCTCGAACAGAGGATGCTCTCGAACGTGCTCGGACGGCTCGGCATCGCCCCGCTTCCCCAGGCGGAGCCGTACTACCAGCCACCCGCCGGGGCGGCCCAGCCGGTCGCCGCGCCGCAGTCCGGACCGGTCTTCGGCCAGCCGATTCCGCCGGAGCAATTGCCCCCGGGGGCCGTCATCGCGCCTGGCCCTCCGGTGCCGGTCGAGTCATTGCCGCTGCCGCGGTGATTCTTGCCGCTGCCGCGGCAATCACTCGTCGGTGACGCAGCCGCGGGAAGCCGGCGCCACACAGCGGATGTACTTCGCGAGGATGCCCCGCTCGGCCTTCACGGGGGGCGGGGTCCAGACGGCCCGCCGGCGGGCGAACTCCTCGTCCGACACGTCGACGTCGATGGACGCCTTGTCGGCGTCGATCACCACAACGTCGCCGTCGCGAACGAGCGCGATCGGCCCGCCGTCCTGCGCCTCGGGCACCACGTGCCCCACGATGAATCCGTGCGAACCTCCCGAGAACCGACCGTCGGTGATGAGGGCGACGTCAGCCCCGAGCCCGGCGCCGACGAGGGCGGACGTCGGCGTGAGCATTTCCGGCATGCCCGGCCCCCCCTTCGGCCCCTCGTAGCGGATGATCACGACGTCCCCGCGATGGATGCCGCCGCGCTCGAGCGCCGCGAGCATCGCCTCCTCGCTGTCGAACACCCGCGCCGGCCCTCGAAATCGCGATCCCTCCTTGCCGGTGATCTTGGCGACGGCGGAATCGGGGGCGAGGTTGCCGTGAAGGATCGTGATGTGCCCCGTCGGCTTGATCGGCGACTCGACCGGCTGGATGATCTTCTGACCCGCGGCCAGCCCCTTGCTCGAGGCGAGGTTCTCGGCGAGCGTCTTGCCGGTGACCGTCATGCAGTCGCCGTCCATGAGCCCCTTGTCGAGCATGTATTTCATAAAGCCGCTCGTTCCCCCGATCGTGTGCAGGTCCTCCTGCACGAACTTGCCGCTCGGCTTGAGATCGGCGAGGTAGGGAATCCGGCGGGACACCCTCTGGAAATCCGAGGGCCCGAGATCGACGCCGACGGCCCTCGCCATCGCGATGAGGTGGAGCACGGCGTTCGTCGAGCCGCCGAGGGCCATGACCGTGACCATCGCGTTCTCGAACGCACGCCTGGTCATGATGTCGCGAGGCTTGAGATCCCGCTCGAGCAGTTGCCGCACCGCGGCGCCGGCCCGAAGGCACTCGGCGAGCTTGTCGGGGTGCTCGGCGGGAATCGAGGCGCTGTCGGGCAGCGACATGCCGAGGGCCTCGATCGCCGTGGCCATGGTGTTGGCGGTGTACATGCCGCCGCAGGCGCCCGCGCCGGGACAGGCGTGGCGGACGATGTCGGCCCGTCGCGAGTCGTCGATCCGGCCAGCGACGTATTCGCCGTAGCACTGGAAGGCCGACACGATGTCGAGCGACGTGCCATCGGAGAGATGCCCGGGCTTGATCGTGCCGCCGTAGACCATGATCGACGGGCGGTTGAGCCGGCCCATCGCGATGAGGCAGCCCGGCATGTTCTTGTCGCACCCCGGGATCGCCACGAGTCCGTCGTACCACTGCGCGTGCATCACCGTCTCGATCGAGTCGGCGATGACGTCTCGCGACGGGAGCGAATAGCTCATTCCCTCCGTTCCCATCGAGATCCCGTCGCTGACGCCGATCGTGTTGAACCGCATGCCGACCATCCCGGCCGCCACGACCCCCTCGCGGACCTTCACGGCGAGCTTGTCGAGGTGCATGTTGCACGTGTTGCCCTCGTACCACATCGCGGCGATGCCGACCTGCGCCTTGTCGAGGTCGGCAGGCGAAAGTCCGGTGCCGAGCAGCATCGCCTGTGAGGCGCCCTGCGAGCGGGGCTGGGTGATGCGGGAACTGGTCTGGTTGATGGCGTTCATCGGAGTGCAATATCCTGGAGTCGGCGATCGACGTTTGCGAAAAGCCTAGTCGCGGTCGATGCCGTTTCAAAGTACCGCCCGGCCGACACGGCTCCAGACCAGCGATGACTCCGCGATTCGTCTATCTCGACATGGGAAACGTGATCGTCAATTTCGACCGGGAACGCGCGGTCCGGAACGTGGCGGCCGTCTGCGGCGGGTCGCCCGACCGCGTGCGCGAGGCACTCGCCGCGGACTCGCTGGCGGGGCCGCTCGAGCGGGGCGAGATCGACTGGAACGCCTTCCATGCCGAGTTTTCCGAACGCACCGGCACCACGAGCGACCCCACCGAACTGGCCGAGGCCTACTCGGACATGTTCGAGCTGTCATTCGGAATGCTCCCCGTGATCGCCGGCCTCGAGCGGGCCGGCTGTCGGCGTGGCATCCTCTCGAACACCTGCGGCGTCCACTGGGCGCACCTCCTATCCAGGGGCTTCGGCGTCCTTCCGGACGCATTCGAGATCCTCGCCTTCAGCCACGAGATCGGGTCCGTGAAGCCCGAACGGGCGATCTTCGACCACGCACAGGCCCTCGCCGGCGTCGAACCCTCGGCCATCTTCTTCAGTGACGACCTTCCAGAGCACGTCGAGGCGGCCCGGCGAGCGGGCTGGGATGCCGAGCTTTTCACGGGCCCGCTCCCCCTGGCGAGGGCGCTCGAGGCCCGGGGAATCGACCTGGGATTGTAGGGTCGTGGCGGCCCGCGGACCGACAGGGCGGGTCGCAACGGTCGTGGCGGCGACGCGGACGGCGAACGGGTACTAGAATTGTCGGTCGGGGATTCCCATCGAAACCGTCGCGCCATGCCCAACGAAGCCGTCCAGACCACCGCCGATTTCCTCCGGGTGCTTCGCGCGAGCAATCTCGCGAAGTCCGAGGCGATCGATGCCGTCGTCGCCCCCTGGGCGGACCGGCAGGGGCCGGTCCCGGAGGAACTCGTGGCGGCGTTGCTGGAGGCGAAACTCGTCACGCAGTGGCACGTCGACCAGCTCCGCAAGGGACGCTACAAGGGGTTTTTCCTCGGCAAGTACAAGCTGCTCCGCCTGATCGGTTCCGGCGGCATGAGCAGCGTCTACCTCGCCGAGCACGCCACCCTTCACAACGAGGTGGCCATCAAGGTGCTTCCGCTGAAGCGGGTGGACCAAACCTCGTTCCTCGCCCGATTCGAGCGGGAAGCACGGATGTCGGCACGCCTCAACCATCCCAACATCACGCGGGCGTTCGACCTCGACACGGCGGGTTCGATCCACTTCTTCGTCATGGAGTACGTCGAGGGGATCGACCTGCACAGGAAGGTCAAGCAGGAGGGACCGCTGTCGGTCCACGAGGCCGCCGACCTCGTCCGGCAGGCGGCGCTCGGCCTTGACTACGCGCACGAGGAGGGGTTCGTCCACCGCGACATCAAGCCGGCGAACATGATCCTCGACAAGCGGGGAACGCTGAAGATCCTCGACCTTGGCCTCGGCCTCTCCGGCGCGGAAGGGCCGGAGGCCGCGTCGCTGACGCAGGAGCACGACGAGAAGGTGCTCGGCACCGCCGACTTCCTCGCGCCGGAACAGGTGACAGACAGCCACAACGTCGACAAGCGGGCCGACATCTACAGCCTGGGCTGCACGCTCTACTACCTCCTGACGGGCGCCGGGCCCTTCGCGGAAGGGAACGTGAAGGAGCGATTCCGAAAGCATCTCCAGGCCACCCCGCCGAACGTCATGGAGAAGCGGCCCGACACGCCCCCCGCGATCGCGGCGCTCTACCTGCGGATGCTGCAGAAGCGGCCCGAGGCGCGGCAGCAGACGGCGAAGGAGGTGGCCGACGCCCTCGCCGCGTGGCTCGCCGCGAACCCGATCACCGCCGACGCGCCCGACGCTGCCGCCGGCCCATCTCCCGCGGCGATCCTCAAGGAGCAACTCCGCCGCCGGTCGGCGGGGGATGCATCCCGGTCCGTCTCGGTGTCGGCGAAGTCCATCACCCCGCCGCGGCTTCGACCCCGCGGGTCCGCCGGACCGAACTCGCAGACGGGCGACAGCGACCTCGGCAGCTCGAGGATCGGCGGCACGAGTTCGCTGTCGGGCATCGACGCCTCGCAGCTGTCGGTCGTGACGCCGCCTCCGTCGGCGAGCACGCGATCGACGATTGGGCCGGCAGTTGCGCGTGGGCCGGATCCCAAGAAAACCGCGGCAGCGGCAAAGAAGCCGGCCGCCGCCCCGCAGACGGGGGCCGCAAAGGGTTCCGCGGCGGAACAGGCGCAGGCCTACCGCCGCAAGAAGGCGAAGGGGCAGTTGGCCGGCATCCCACTTTTCATGTGGGCGATCATCGGCGTCGGCATCCTCGTCGCCGGAGCACTGGCGGCCTACGCGCTTCTCTAGTCATGCGGCTCTAGCCGCGGGGCGAGATCTTCCAGCGGCCGTTCGCCAGCGAAGCCAGAGCCGATCGCTGGGTGAGGTCGTAGGCAAGGGGCGTGAGCGTGACGGCCCCTGCGGCCAGTGCCGTGACGTCCGAATCGGAGGGCGACGGAGGGGGGGGCGGGTCGTTCGTCGCCCAGAAATACGATCTCCCGCGCGGGTCGACGCGTCGCTCGAACGCCTCGCCGAACCGCGAGACGCTCATCGGCACGATCCTCACCTCCGGCGTCCGCGAGAGGGCGACCGAAGGGATATTGATGTTGAACAGGCTCCCGGCGGCGGGCTTTCGGTCGAGCAGTTCCCGGATGACGTCCATCGCGATCTCCGCGGCCCTTCCGTAATCGGCGTGCTCGTCGTACTCCAGGGACACGGCAATGCTCGTGATCCCGAAGAACGCGGCCTCGATGGCCGCCGCCACCGTTCCCGAGTAGAGCACGTTGATGCCGGCATTGAGCCCACTGTTGATGCCGCTCACCACGAGGTCGGGCTTTCGCGGGCAGAACTCCCCGATCGCGAGTTTGACCGAATCGGCGGGGCTGCCGTCGATCGACCAGCCGCGATGCCGCCCGCCCTCGAACACCTCCTTCGCCGTCAACGGCGTCAGGAAGGTGATGGCATGGCCGACCCCGCTCTGCTCCGTGGAGGGTGCCGCCACGACGACGTCGCCGAGGGGACGCATGGCCCGTTCCATCGCGGCAAGTCCCGGGGCGAATATGCCATCGTCGTTCGTCGCCAGCACGAGCATGTCGACACTATAGGCGCTCGCCCGGGACCCGTATACTGTCCGGCTTTCCCGGTACCCGTGGATTTCCGGAACCCATGACCAGTCGAACAGCCGCTTCCCCGAGTCCGACGACAGTCGCCGCGCAGCACGGAAATTCCGCGGAGATCGTCGAGCAGCCGTCGGGCAGGCGTCATCTTGGCCAGGCCGAACGGGTTCTCGTCCTCGACTTCGGCTCCCAGTACGCCCAGCTGATCGCGCGGCGGGTTCGCGAGCAGCACGTCTACTGCGAGATCGTGCGGCACGACATCACCGCGGCCAGGATCCGCGAGATCGCACCCAAGGGTGTGATCCTGTCGGGCGGCCCGGCGAGCGTCTACGAGAACGGGGCGCCGCGGATCGACCCCGCGATCTTCGAGCTCGGGATTCCCGTGCTCGGGATCTGCTACGGCATGCAGTTGGCCTGCGATGCGCTCGGCGGACACGTCGGTCAGGCGAATTCCCGCGAGTACGGCCGGGCGAGCTGCGAGATCCTCGACGCCGACACGCTCTTCGCCGGCGTTCCTCCACGGACCGAGGTCTGGATGAGCCACGGCGACCAGGTCGACCGGGTCTCGGCCGACTTCATGCCGCTCGCCCGCACCCCGACCTGCCCCGTCGCGGCGGTGCGGCACCGCAGGCTGCCGGTGTACGGGCTGCAGTTTCATCCGGAGGTCACGCACACACCGGCCGGGGCCACGATCCTCGCCAACTTCGTGCGGAACGCCTGCGGCTGCGGCGGGACGTGGAGGCTCGCCGACTTCGCCGATGAGGCGATCCTCACGATCCGGGAGAGCGTTGGAGATGGCCGCGTGATCTGCGGGCTGTCCGGGGGCGTGGATTCGGCCGTCGTCGCGGCGCTCTTGTCGCGGGCGATCGGCGACCGTCTCTCGTGCATCCTCGTCGACAACGGCCTGCTGCGGGCGCACGAGGCCGACGCCGTCATCGACGAGTTCGAGCACCACTTCAGGACCGATCTCCACGTGGTCCGGGCCGAGGCGAGGTTCCTCGACGCCCTGAAGGGGGTCACGGAACCCCAGGAGAAAAGGCGGCGGATCGGCAAGGTCTTCGTCGACTGCTTCACCGACGAAGCGGGGAAGATTTCCGGCGCCCATTTCCTGGCGCAGGGCACGCTCTATCCCGACGTCATCGAAAGCGGGGCCGCCCCGGACGGACCGGCTGCGACCATCAAGCTGCACCACAACGTCGGCGGCCTGCCCGAGGACCTCGAGTTCGAGCTCATCGAGCCGCTACGCGATCTCTTCAAGGACGAGGTGAGGCAACTCGGCCTGCAGTTGGGCCTTCCCGAGAGGATCGTCTGGCGACATCCGTTCCCCGGTCCGGGCCTCGCCGTTCGCTGCATCGGCGAGGTCACGAAATCACGGCTCGACACCCTGCGAGCGGCCGATGCGATCGTGCTCGAGGAGATCGAGCGGGAAGGCCTCATGCGGAAGGTATCGCAGGCATTCGCCGTGCTGCTGCCGGTGCAAAGCGTCGGCGTCATGGGCGACGCGCGAACCTACGACGACGTGCTCGCCGTCCGGGCGGTGGAGACGGAGGACTTCATGACCGCCGACTGGAGCCACCTCCCCCACGAGCTCCTCGCCCGGATTTCGAGCAGGGTGATCAACGAGGTGCGGGGGGTCAACCGGGTCGTGTACGATATATCGTCGAAGCCGCCGGCGACGATCGAGTGGGAGTGATTCGTCGCGGGCGCGGAAGGCGGATCCCCAATGCACATCTCGCTCGTCGAGGACGATCCCATCATCGCGAAGGCCGTGTCGACGGCCCTCCAAGAGTCAGGGCACGAGTGCTCTTGGATCGCGGACGGCGAGAAGGCGATCAGGGATGGGGTGGTCCTGTCGAGCGACCTCGTCGTGCTCGACCTGATGCTGCCGAAGGTTTCGGGCATCGACGTCCTGCGAGAGGCGAGGCAGGCCGGCGTCCGCACTCCCGTCATCGTCCTGACCGCGATGGGAACGGTGCCCGACAAGCTTGCCGGCTTCGAGGCGGGTGCAGACGACTATCTCGTCAAGCCCTTCGCCATCGACGAACTGCTCGCCCGCATCGAGGCGATCCACCGTCGCTCGGCCCACAAGCCCGCCATGGAGCTCGAGGTGGGCCCGCTCCAGTTGAGCCTGTCGACGAAGCGGCTCGCGATCTCCGGTCGGGCCGTGGAGCTCACGCCCACCGAGTTCTCCATCCTCGAACTGCTCATGCGGTTCACCGGGCAGGTCGTCACCCGCAAGATGCTCTGCGAGCACGTCTGGGGCTTCGATTGGGAAGGACCGACGAACGTCATCGAGGTCCACATCAATCGGCTGCGGACGAAGATCGACCGTGGGCGGCCGGAGTCGTTCATCCGCACGATCCGGGGCCGTGGTTATGCGCTCGCTGCGTCCTGACCTTCTTCCCAGGGACACACTTCGCGTCCGGTTGACGCTCTGGAACACCGCCGTCGTGCTCGCGATGGCCGTAGCCGCCCTCTTCGCGGTGAGGATCGGCGCTCGCGACGCACTCCTGCGGGAGGCGGATACGGTGCTTCGCGGGGAGATGAACGAGATCGAGTTCGCGGTGAGGAAGCTTCATCCCGATACCGACGCGGTCGTCGAGGTCCTCCGGCGGAAGGCCGACAGCCACGAGAGCCGGGGATGGTTCACGCAGATCCTCACCGAAGACGGCCATCCCGTCTGGCGGAGCGACCGCTGCCCGGACGCGGTCGCAGGCTACCCGTCGACGGCTGCGGATCGCGACGAGGTCGTCGTGCAGGTCGGAGACTGGCGGTATCTCCGCCGCCGGCTCCGTCGTCCGGACGGCGGCCCGCTGCGGGTGCGGATCGGCATGTCGACCCTCTCCATCGACTCGAGCGTGAACGCGCTCGTGCGGCTGCTCGTCCCCGTTGGAGTCGCCCTCGCGATCCTCACGCCGATCGCAGGCTACTGGCTTGCCGTGCGGGCCACGAAGCCGGTTGGCGACATCCTTCGCACCGCCGCCAGGCTGAGGCCGACACGGCTGGCCGACCGGCTGGCGGTCCGGGGGACCGGCGACGAACTCGACCGTCTTGCCGTGACCATCAACACGCTGCTCGACCAGGTCGCCGACCACGTGGAGAGCCAGGAACGATTCGTCGCCGACGCGGCCCACGAGCTTCGCGGACCACTGACCGCGGTGCGATCGAGCCTCGAAGTCGCCCTCTCGCAGGACCGTCAGTCGTGCGAGTACCGCGAGACGCTCGCGGAGGTGCTCGAGGAGACGAACCAGTTGTCGAAGCTCGCGAACGACCTGCTTCTCCTCGCGGAGTCGACCGACTCGTCCATGACGATCCGCACGACGGTCGTCGATCTCGCGGATCTCGCGAGGAGATCGGTGGCGATGTTCGCCGGGGTCGCCGAGGAGCGCGGCGTCTCGATCGACTCTCCGGGGCCCACGAGCCTTTTCGTCGTGGCCGACGCGGTGAAGCTCCGCCAACTGATCGGGAACCTGGTCGACAACGCCGTGCGATTCACGCCGAACGGCGGCCGTGTCGTCGTCGGCCTCGATCGGGATTCGGCGACGGGCGAGGCGGTCCTGACCGTCGCCGACACGGGGCACGGGATCGGCCCGGACGACCTGCCGCGGATTTTCGACCGCTTCTACAAGACCGATCTCGCCCGATCCCGTGACAACCGCGGCCGCAGCGGCGGCCTGGGGCTTGCGATCTGCAAGGCGATCGTCGAGGGGCACGGGGGGCGGATCACGATCACGAGCGCCCCCGGACGCGGTACGACGATCGCATGCCGATTTCCTGGTCGACAGCCCACGAGAACGACCGAGCCCGCCAGCGTGTCGGATTCCATGGCCTTCGCCCAGCCAACGGACCCGAGGTAACCCAAGGACCCCATCTTGCCCGGAGACGGACAACGCCTTGGGCCAGAGCCATCGTGCGGGCTTGAACTGCCGAAAGGTTCCTTCCGGGTCTCCAGCAAGCCGACGAACCCTGCCGATAGTGCTGGCTAGGCAAGATGTTCGGCACAAGGCGACCCTATGGCCTGCGGCGGGTGCTTGCGTTACGGAGGGCGTGCGGACCGATGGAGCCGCGTGCGGCTGGGTGCCGTCGTCGTCGCGGCCGTCGAGGAAAAACGGCAGCGGGTGCATCCACGGCTTCGGCACCCGTTTTGCTTTCGACTTTCAAATGAACGCGACTTCTGACGATCGGCTTCCGGCGACCTGCGACGAGGAGGAACTTTCATGACCGGCACAGTTCGACGAATCGCTCCCCTGCTCGTGGTTCTCACGGCGGCGGCTCTCGTCCAGGCGGCCGAACGGGCGGCCGAACGGGCGGCGGACGACGCGAAGCCCTCCCCGGCCGCATCCGGCAAGGCCGCCACCCCGGCGGCGCCGTACGAGGACGCGGACTCGATCCCGGCGCCGGCGGGAGGCTGCTGCCGCGGCCCGAAGCTCGTGCCGGTCTGCCGCTGCGTCCCCACGACGAAGAAAAAACCGAAGACCGAGTACGAGGTGGAGTGCGAGCTCGTCTGCGTTCCGGGCTGTGGCAGGCACTTGTTCGGCAAGCGACACTCCGACTGCTCGGGCTGCAGCTCCGACGGCGCCGGGTGCTGCGATCAACCCTGCTGCGACCATGCGACGATCCGGAAGAAGAAGACGCTCCTGAAGAAGGTCGTCGACACGGAGGAAGACGCCTGGGAATACAAGCTGGAATGGGTATGCGAGAATTGCGCCGCCGGGGGCTGCCCTGACGGCTGCTCCGCACGAGTCCCGTCGCCGCCCGGACGACCCTGGAATGGCTTCCACGAGTTCTGGCGCGGACTTTTTCACCGAAAGTGAGCGATGCAGCAGCCCAGCGAAGAGTCGATCGATCGGGTCGACGTCGGCATCGTGGTGGCGATGCCGCTCGAGGCCGCGGCGATCGTCGCACGGATGCGAGGCTCCGTCTCGGTTCGGGCTGGTGGAGGACGCGTGAGCCTCGGCCGTCTCGGCAGGGCGACCGTGGCGATCATGGCCTGCGGGATCGGCGGGGATGCGGCCGTGCGGGGCACGCGGTTGATTGCGGAAGGCCATCGGCCCGGCCGCCTCGTCGCCGCCGGTCTCTGCGGCGGACTCGACCCGGGGCTTTCCCGTGGCGCGATTCTCGTCGCCGACCGGGTGGGCCTCGTCCCCGACCGGGTCGGCATGTGCGTGTCATCCGGGGATCGATCCGCGGAGCCGGCCCTCGAGGGAGGCTATCTGCCGATCGATTCCCTCCCGGCGGAATGGAATCCGCGGCCGCTCGACGGCGTGCTGCGGGGAACGCTCCTGACGAGCGGCACGGTCATCGCGACCGCGGCGGCCAAGAAGACCCTCCACGATTCCACTCGCGGCTCAGCGGTGGATATGGAGTCGTGGTGGATCGCCGACGAGGCGAAGCGGCTCGGCCTCCCCGTCCACGTGGTTCGCGTCGTCTGCGACACGGCGACCGAGACGGTGCCCGTCGACGTTGCATCTCTGGCGACGGCTGGATCCGCGGCGAGGATCGCGGGGACCGCCCTGCGGCTCGTCTGGAAACGCCCGTCTGCGGCGATCGACATGGTGGAACTCCGCGAACGGGCCCATGCCGCCGCCGACGCGCTCGCCCGGCGACTCGAGGCGATGTTCGGCGGCTGACGCCCGACGGCAACTCCGTCGGCGTCAACCGCGGACGAAGAGCCGCACGAGCGGGTTCTTCGGGAGATCGGGGACGAGCGGCCACCCGGCGAGCCCGCGGGATCGCAGCAGGGCGTCGGCGGCGATCCTTCCGCTCCGCACGGCTCCCTCCATCGTCGAGGGCCAGCCGGTAGCGGTCCAGTCACCGGCGAGAAACAGACCCTCGATCGACGTCTTCGGGCCCGGCCGAAGGGCGTCGGCTCCGGGTCGCACGGAGAGCACGGCCGTTGGTTCGGTGACGACCCTGGACGTCACGAGCGACGCTCCACGGGCTTCCGGAAACGCCTGCAGCAGCTCCTCGACGACGCGGTCCACGACCGCCCGTCGGTCCATGCCGTCGAGGCTGCGGGACGCGCTGATCACGATCTGGCAGTAGTGGTCCCGGTTCGGGCAGAACACCCACTGCGACAGCCGACCCACGAGCACGGCATGCGGCAGGTCCACCACCGGCCGATCGAACCAGAGATGCACCGCGGTGATCGGCGAACCGGCCAGACGCGAGCTGCCCTCGCCGACGACCCCGGGCACGAGCTTCGCCGCCTGCTTCCAGGGCACCGCGAGCACGCACAGCCCGCACGCGATCCTTCGCGAGGGCTCGCCGGCCCGATGCACCGCGACGCCGGCGACCCCACCCTCGGCCGATTGCTCGATCGCGGCAGCCTGCACACCCGTCTCGATCACTACCCCCTCCCGCTCGAGCCACGAGGCGATTCCGTCTCCGAACAGCTCGTCGAGCGGCGCGGTCGGCACGTGCAGTTCGAGCGCCGAGGGGTGGGCGAGAAACGCGTCCACGAGCACCTTGCGGGCGGCGGAGACGGCAACGAGTTCGAGCGACTCCCCCACCGCGCTTTCGATCACCGGCCGCCAGAACAGCTCGATCACCCGCGGCCGCTGGCCGATGCCAACGAGCCAGGCGTGCGTCGCTGGCTCGTCCGCGGCTCGACCGCCGACGCGAGTGCGCTGGCGGGCGAGTCGCCCGATGCCCATGGCGAGGTTGAACTTGTCGCCCGCCGAAAGATGCCCCATCCCGCCGAGCAGTGGCAGGAGGTGGAACGGAGCGGGGAGCCACCGCGACGCCTCGCAGGCCGCCCTCGTGTTGTCGGGCGCGATGAACCAGAGCGTGCGATCACGGCGAAGCCGTCCGGCGATTCCGGCCTGCGTGCAGAGATCGAGAAAGTTCGTGCAACAGCCGAGCGCCACGTGCTGGCAGGCGTCGACGAGTTCTCCCGCCGCCGGGTCCTCGAACGAGGCCGCCCGGCCGCCCACCCTGCGTCGGCCTTCGATGATCCGGATCGTGCCCCCCGTGCCTCGATGACCGGCGGAGACGAGCGCTGCGGCCGCCGCGAGCCCCGCAAGCCCTCCACCGACGATCACGACGTCGTTTTCGCGGCCGGCATCCATCTAGCGAACCTCCGGCGGCCGCAGGAGCCGCGGCCCGACCACGATCGAGGCGACCGCCGCGGCGGCGAGCGCCGCCTTAGAGGCACCTACGCGACCGGCGAGCACCCGCTCGGGCGCGGCGGCGATTTTGCGAAAGATCGCCGCATAGGTGCCGTACATCGCCCGGAACGCGAGCCGACCGTCGGTGGAGAGCAGGGGGTCGAGCTCGGCGGCTTCCTCGAAGAACCCCCGGGCGCGGTCCACCGTCCGGCCGAGCACGCAGGCCATTTCCGGCGGCTGCCGTCCTTCGACGAAGGCTTCGGGGTCGGCGCCGCACGCGACGAAATCCTCGATCGGCAGGTAGAGGCGGCCGGCGGCCGCGTCCTCGCGGACGTCGCGCAGGATGTTCGTCAGCTGGAAGGCGACGCCGCAGGCGTGCCCCGGCGCCATCGCCGACTCGGAGCGGTATCCCCAGATGTGGATCGCGGCGAGGCCGACGGCGGAGGCGACCTTCGAGCAGTATTCCTCGAGCTGCGGGAACCGCTGGTAGCGACGGGGAGCGAGATCCATCTCCACTCCGTCGAGGATGTCGTGCAGCAGCCGACGCGGGATGCCGTACCGTCGGGCGGCGTCGGCCACGGCCCGCACGACGGGGGAGGTTCCTTCACCGCAGACCGCCATGTCGAGATCGTCACGAAGCCGTGCGATCGCCTGCCGGGGGTCGATTTCGACATCGGTGCCGGAAGAGGTGACCGGCCGGTCGATCGCCGCGTCCGCGATGTCGTCGGCCATGCGACAGAAGGCGTACAGGGCCGTCGTGGCCCGCCGCTTCGCCGCCGGCAGGATCCGGATCGCGAACTTGAAGCTCGAACCACTCCGGGCGAGCAGGCTTTCGCACGCGTCGTAGTCGCCCCGGGTCG
>JBBAVU010000002.1:14139-34965 GCA_040397565.1 Pirellulales bacterium
GGGGTCATGTCGTGCTGCCCCACGACCCCGCCACCGCGCGGAGCATCGCCGTCGCCGCCAGCTTGGCCTTCGTGAGCGTCCCGAGAACCGGTCTGCTCGCGAGCGTGTCGTATCCACTCCTCCTGATGGCCGCGGAGATGGCACGCCCTCCATCGACGAAGCCCCCGATCGCGGCCCGCAGCGATGGCGGAGCCGATCGCACCAGCGGGTTGCCCCGAACGAAAAACTCGTCCGTCCAGTCGACGAGGCCGCGGACGAGTGCCCGCAGGGCGGCGTTGGCACGCGTGGCCGTCAGATCCGCCGCGGTGAGCCCGTGCCGCGCGAGATCCTCCCCCGGAACGTACACGCGGCCGGCGAGTCGATCGCGGCGGATGTCCTGCCAGAAATTCACGAGCTGCAGCCCGGTGCAGATGGCGTCGGAAAGGTCCACACGCTCCGGATCCCGGCAGCCCTCGAGCGCAAGCACGATCCGCCCGACCGGGTTGGCGGAGTCACGGCAGTAGCCGAGCAGGTCGTCGCGGGTCGCATATGTCATCTGCCTCTGGTCCCGCTCGAACGCGTCGAGCAGTCGGGAAAAAGGATCGATCGACAGGCCCGTCCGCGTGACGGTTTCAGCAAGCGCCACGAACACGGGGTGCTCGGCTTCTCCTCGGAAGCAGGCCTCCAGGTCCCGGCGCCACGCGGAGAGCCTCGACGAGGCCACCGAGGGGTCGCCTGATTCGTCGGCGAGGTCGTCGCTCCAGCGGGCGAAGGCGTAGACGTTCGCAAAGTCCTGCCGCAGGCGGCGGGGCACGAGCAGGCTGACGACGGGAAAGTTTTCGTAATGCCTCCTTGCCACGGCCCGACAGAACGCCCTGGCCTCGTCCAGGTCGGCGGTCCGCGGAAGATCCGCCACCATCCAGGCGGTGGGGTCGCGGGCTTCGGCGGGGCTGCGAATCGTCACGATGGTTCCTTCGGGGCCCGTCGCCGGCGTCGCCGCGGCCGTCTGGCCGTGGGAACCGCGACCCACTACGATACCGTGAGCCTAACGGACGCTTCCATCCACGCCACGCGACCCATGAAGATTCTCCTCGCCGGCCCCCGCGGTTTCTGTGCGGGCGTCAACATGGCGATCGAGACGCTCGAGACGGCGATCCGGATTTACGGCACTCCCGTCTACGTCTTCCACGAGATCGTCCACAACAAGCACGTGGTCGATCGCTTCGTGCGGGAGGGGGCCATCTTCGTCGATTCGGTCGAGGAGGTGCCGGAGGGCGCGGTGCTGCTCTTTTCGGCGCATGGCGTCGCTCCGGAGGTCCGCCGGGTCGCTGCGAGCCGAAACCTTCGGGCGATCGACGCGACCTGTCCGCTGGTGACGAAGGTCCATCTCGAGGCGATCAAGTACGCCAAAGCCGGCTACCGCATTTTGCTCATCGGCCATGCCGGCCACGACGAGGTCATCGGCACCATGGGGCAGGCTCCCGACGCGTTCACGCTCGTCGAAACCGCCGAGGATGTCGCGAAACTCCCCTTCTCGGCCGACGACAAGCTCGCGTATCTCACGCAGACGACCCTTTCGGTGGACGATGCATCGCGAATCATCGAGCGGCTCAAGGCCAGGTTCCCGCAGATCGTCGGCCCCCCGAAGGACGACATCTGCTATGCGACGCAGAACCGACAGGAGGCAGTGCGGCTCCTCTCCGAACAGGCCGATCTCGTGCTCGTGCTCGGCAGCCAGAACAGCTCCAACAGCCAGCGGCTCGCCGAACTGGCGATGGAGAACGGCATCGGCTCCCACCTGATCGACGGCGCGGGGGAGATCGAACCGTCCTGGTTCGACGGCGTGGAGACCGTGGTGATCACCGCAGGCGCGAGCGCCCCGGAACGCGTCGTGCAGGACTGCGTCCGCTGGCTCGTCGACCGCTTCAACGCCACCGTCGAGGAGCGGACGATCCGGGAGGAAGAGGTCTATTTCCCACTGCCGAAGGAGCTGCGGGCGGCAGCATCCGCGGCACGACTCCCCATGGCATGACCGAGAGGACCGATTGACACCGACTTCCGATTCCTCCGGGGCCGCCCGCCCCGCCGCCTTTCCGGAAGGGAAGGACTTTCATCGACGCGATCTCGACCTGCTCGGCGGCATCCTCGCCGAGGTGATCACGGAGCTGGCAGGCAAGGCCTCGCTCGAGGCGGTCGAGGGGATCCGGCTCCTTGCGGAGGCGCGGCGGTCGGCCTCGCCCGAGGCCGAGAAGCGGCTCGCGGAACGCATTGCGGAGATCGACGTCGAGACCGCGAAGACGATCGCCAGGGCGCTGTCGATCTACTTTGACCTGGCGAACATCGCGGAGGACCGCCAGCGGGTGCGGGTGCTCCGCCGCCGCGAGGCCTCGCTCCATCCGAAGCCGGTGCCCGAGTCGCTCGCGGCCGCCGTGCAGGAGTTGGCCGCTGCCGGCCGCACCGCCGCCGAGGTGCAGGCGGCGATCGACCGGCTTCGCATCGAGCTCGTCTTCACCGCCCACCCGAGCGAAGCGAAACGCCGCAGCATCCGGGCGAAGCTCCGCCGGCTGCGAAGGGTCTGCGAGGAACTCGACCGCGACGATCTCCTGCCGGGCGAACGGGAGAGGCTGCGGAATTCCGCGTCGGCCGAGCTTCGCGTCATCTGGCAGACGGAGTTTCTCCGTCCGGTGAAGCCGACGGTGCTCGACGAGGTCGAGCGGGGCCTGTCGGTGCTGCCGCGGCTGAAGCAGGTCGTTCCCCGGGTCCGGGATGCCTTCCGCAGGGCGCTGGCCGAGCACTACCCGGGTCATCGGTTCTCGATCCCGCCGTTCCTCACGTTCGGCTCGTGGATGGGGGGCGACCGCGACGGCAACCCCTTCGTGACCGCCGACGTCACGGCCCGCACGCTCTGCCGGCTCCGCGAAGCCGCGATCGACATGCACCTCGACGAGTGCGACCGACTCTACGACTTTCTCACGATCTCCCTGCGGCACTCGCACGCCTCGAAGCGGCTGCTCGACCGACTCGAGTCGCTCGGCATGCGTTTTCCGGCGCTTGCCGATGCCCTCGAGGGAACGGCGCCCCACGAGGCCTACCGTCGCTGGATTCGGATGATCCGCTGGCGGCTCGAGCGATCACGGACCGACTCGCTCGAGACTCCGCCGCAGGAGGGCGGCTACTCCGCCGCGGCCGACTTCGAGGCGGACGTCGCGACCTTGTGCGGCTGCCTCCGCGAGGACCACGACGAGCCCGTGCTCGCCGGCGAGACCGGCCGATGGCTCGACCTCGTCGAGTCGTTCGGGCTGCGGGTCGGCAGGCTCGACGTGCGCCAGGACTCAAGGGCCTACGAGGAGATTCTCACGGCCATCCTCAAGGCGGCGGGGATCTGCGACGACTACGCGTCGCTCGACGACGCGGCGAAGGCCGCCGTGCTGGCGGGGTCGCTGCAGACGCCGATCCGGCTCGAGGAAGCCTCGCTCCCGCCGCTAGCGGCCGACACGGTCAGGCTCTACCGGACGCTCCACGCGGCGGCGGAGCGGTTCGGGGCGGAGTGCCTCGGGGGCAGCATCGTCAGCCTCACCCGCTCCGCGGCCGACGTCCTCGCCGTGCTCTGGCTCTGGAAGCACTCCTCGTCCGACGGCCGCCTCGATCCGGGACTGCGGATCGTGCCGCTCTTCGAGAAGATCGGCGACCTCGAGCGGGCCGCCGGCACCCTGGTCTCGATCCTCGACGAGCCTGCCTACGCCTCCTACCTCGCCGCGCAGGGAAACCGCCAGCTGATCATGGTCGGCTACTCCGACAGCACGAAGGATGGCGGCTATCTCTCCGCCTGCTGGGGACTCTACAAGGCGCAGTCCGAGATCGCCTCGGTCGCGGCCGCACGCGGCGTGAAGATCACGTTCTTCCACGGCCGCGGAGGCTCGCTCGGCCGCGGCGGCGGGCCGGCCGCCCGCGGCATCCTGTCGCTGCCGCCGGAGTCGCTCGACGGCACGCTCCGGCTGACGGAGCAGGGGGAGGTGCTCGCGGAGCGGTACGACGACGTCCACATCGCCTTCCGCCACCTCGAGCAGGTGACCTGGGCGACGCTCACCGGCTCCGCGATCCATCGATCGGAGCCGTCGCCACGCTGGCTCGAGCTCGTCTCCCAACTCGCCTCCCGGTCCTACACGACCTACCGCGAGCTCGTGGGGGAGCCCGGCTTCCTCGATTTCTTCAGCGCCGCGACGCCGATCGACGAGATCGAGAACCTGCCGATCGGCTCGCGGCCGTCGCGGCGGCGGGGCCAACGGACCCTCGACGACCTGCGGGCGATCCCCTGGGTCTTCGCCTGGACGCAGAACCGCTGCATCATCCCGGCCTGGTACGGCCTCGGCACCTCGCTGCTGGAAGTCAAGTACGAGGACCGCCACGCCTGGCAGACCCTTCGCGAGATGTACTGCCACTGGCCGTTCTTCACCGCGACGATCGACAACGCAGTCCTCGCCCTGGCGAAGGCCGACATGGCGATCGCGCAGCGGTACGCCGAACTCACCGAAGACGCCGACGTCCGCCGCCGCATCTGGCATCTCATCGCCGCGGAGTACGACCGCTCGAAACAGGCCGTGCTCGACGTCGTGGGCGAGCGGGAGCTGCTCTCGTCGACCCCGTGGCTCAAGAAGTCGATCGAGACGCGGAATCCGTCGATCGACCCCTTGAACCTCATCCAGGCCGACTTCCTCGAACGTCGCCGGAAGAACCCCCCGCCGGCCGACTCGACCGACGACGATCCAATCCGCGAGCTCTTGCGGCTCTGCGTCCAGGGCATCGCCTCGGGCATGCGAACGACGGGCTGACCGCTCCGGGCAGTCTTCTGCGGGAAGCGTCTCCTGCGGGAAGCATTGAAGCACGCCGCATTGCCGCCGCGGGAGCGGACGCATCGTCGCTACGGTGAGGATACACCTGATGCTCCTCAACGTCCGCTCCCGCGGCGTTCAGCATCCATGTGCCCGCGTGAATCATCTGGCGCTACGTTTGACGGTTCGGGGCTGCCCGTGTGCCCGAGCCGGCGTAGCTGACCAGCGCAGGCCGGAGGCCGAAGCGCCAGTCAGGTCCGAGTGAGCGGAGGGCATGGATGCCCGTAGCGAACGTCCGGCGAGCGGCACACGGGCAGTCCCGAACCCAGCACGTTTGACCCGCCAGAAACGCACCGGCCCGCGTCAGGCCAGATCAGTGCTGGAGCTTCTTGTAGCGGAAGCGGTGGGGCTCGTCGGCGGCAATGCCGAGCCGCTCGCGGCGGCTGTTCTCGTAGACCTCGAAGTTGCCCTCGCAGACGTGGACGTATCCGTCCCCCTCGAAGGCGATGATGTGGGTCGCGAGCCGATCGAGGAACCAGCGGTCGTGGGTGATGACGACGACGCTGCCGGCGAAGTGCGTGATGCCCTCCTCGAGGCTCCGCAGCGTGTCGACGTCGAGGTCGTTCGTCGGCTCGTCGAGGAGCAGAAGGTTCGAGCCGGCCCGCAGGAGCTTCGCGAGGTGGACGCGGTTCCGCTCGCCGCCCGAGAGCGTTCCGACCTTTTTCTGCTGGTCGGGCCCGAGGAAGTTGAAGCGGGCCACGTAGCTGCGGGCGTTCACCGACTTCTTGCCGAGCTCGATCGTGTCGTGGCCGCCGGAAATCTCCTCGAAAACGGTCTTGTTCGGGTCGAGAGCGTCGCGGCTCTGGTCGACGTAGCCGACGTCGACCGTCGGGCCGACCTTGATCGTGCCGGTGTCGGGCTGCTCCTGGCCGACGAGCATCCGGAAGAGCGTCGTCTTGCCGGCGCCGTTGGGGCCGATGATGCCGACGATGCCTCCGGGCGGCAGACGGAAGGAGAGGTTCTCGAAGAGCAGCTTGTCGCCGAACGCCTTCGAGATCCCCTCGGCCTCGATGACGAGGTCGCCGAGCGACTTGCTCGAGGGGATGAAGATCTCGATGTCGGTGTCGCGGGCGGCGGCCTGCTCCGCGGCGAGCTTCTCGTAGGCGGCAACGCGGGCCTTGCTCTTGGCCTGCCGGGCCTTGGGAGACATGCGGATCCACTCGAGCTCCTTGTCGAGCGTCTTCTGCCGGGCCGAGGCCTGCTTCTCCTCGAGTTCGAGCCGGGACTTCTTCTGCTGGAGCCACGAGGAGTAGTTCCCCTCGAACGGAATGCCGCGGCCGTGATCGACCTCGAGGATCCACTTCGCGACGTTGTCGAGGAAGTAGCGGTCGTGGGTGACCGCGACGACCGTTCCGACGTACTCGGCAAGGTGCCGCTCGAGCCAGGCGACGCTCTCGGCATCGAGGTGGTTCGTCGGCTCGTCGAGCAGGAGCAGGTCGGGCTTCTCCAAAAGCAGCCGGCAGAGGGCGACCCGGCGACGCTCGCCTCCGGAGAGGTTCTCGACCCCCCAGTCGCCCGGCGGCAGGTTCATCGCGTCCATCGCGATCTCGACCTGCCGATCGAGGTCCCACAGGTTCTTGGCGTCGATCTGGTCCTGGACGGTGGCCTGCTCCTCGAGCAGCTTCTCCATCGCCGCGTCGTCCATCGGCTCGCCGAGCCTCGCGCTGATCTGCTCGAAACGGTCGAGGATCGCCTTCGAGGCGGCCACGGCGGCGAGCACGTTCTCGAAAACCGTCTTCTTCGGGTCGAGCTTCGGCTCCTGCTCGAGGTAGCCGACGGTGTATCCGTCGGCGAGTCTCGCCTCCCCCTCGAACTCGCGATCGATGCCCGCCATGATCTTCATGAGCGTGCTCTTGCCCGCTCCGTTGCGGCCAAGCAGGCCGATCTTCGCCCCGGGGTAGAACGCGAGGTTGATGTTCTTGAGGAGTTCCCGCTGTCCGAACTTCTTGTTGAGGTCCGAGATTTGAAAGATGAAGGCTGCGCCCATCGACGACGTGCACCGTTTATGGAGTAGGACAGAGAATGGAGTGAGACCGAAAACCGAACCGGGATGCGGAATCGTATCGCAACGGTCCAGCGGCTACGAGCGGGGTGTTTGCAGGCAGGGGGCAAACGGACTAAAATTCAGCCTGCTTTCCAATCCTGCCGGAGACGATTCATGCCCGCCTACGCCGACGAAACCGTGCTCGTGTCCACCGACTGGGTCGCGGAGCACAAGAGCGACCCGAACGTGCGGATCGTCGAGTCGGACGAGGACCGGGCCCTTTACGTGCAGGGACACGTGCCCGGCGCCGTCGAGATCGACTGGCAGACCGACCTGCAGGACCACGTCCAGCGGGACTACATCGATCGGGAAGCCTTCGAGAAGCTCTGCTCGGAGAAGGGGATCTCGAACGACACGACCGTCGTGTTCTACGGCGACAAGAACAACTGGTGGGCCTGCTACGCCTTTTGGGTGTTCAAGCTCTACGGCCACAGAGACTGCCGGATCATGAACGGCGGCCGCAAGAAATGGCAGCTCGACGGCAAGGGCTGGTCGCAGGACCGCCCCTCCGTCCCGAGGACGACCTACACCGCCACGGAGCAGGATGGCTCGATCCGGGCCCTCCGTGACGAGGTTCTCAAGCACCAAAAGGCCGGCAAGCAGCTGCTCGACGTCCGCAGCCCCGAGGAGTACCGGGGCGAGAGGATGCACATGCCGGACTATCCCAATGAGGGGGCCGTCCGCGGCGGCCACATCCCGGGAGCGGTCAACGTGCCGTGGCCGATGAACTGCAACGAGGACGGCACGTTCAAGTCGGCCAAGGAGCTCGAGAAGCTCTACCTGAAGGAACTGAAGATGAAGCGGCGCAGCCCCACGATCGCCTATTGCCGGATCGGCGAGCGGTCGAGCCTGACGTGGTTCGTGCTCAAGTATCTGCTCGGCTTCGGCAACGTGAGGAATTACGACGGCTCGTGGCTCGAGTGGGGCAACTGCGTCCGCGTGCCGATCGTCAAGGGGCCGAGCCCTTCCGGTGAGGCCGTCGCGGTGGGATCCGTTCCGCAGCCTGCACCGGCCCACGCCTGAACGACGTTGGCCTGCCAAACCCCATACAGGCGCCCATGAACGGCGTGCAGGACCGTCTCGAGAAGGTGATCGAGGAGTTTTCCGACCTCGACGGCCGCGAGAAACTCGAACTGCTGCTTGATTACGCCTCGTCGCTCCCCCCGCTGCCCGCGGAATACGCAGCCGGAAAGGCGGAGCGACGGGTGCACGAGTGCCAGACCCCCGTCTACCTCTGGGTGAAACTCGGGCCGCCGGAAGGGCCCCCGGCCGCCCCGCGGTCGGTCGAGCTGATCGCGGAGGTCGCCGAGGAGGCGCCGACCGTCAAGGGGTTCGTCGCGGTCCTGGCGGAGGCCGTTCGCGGTCGGCCTGCCGACGAAGTGCTCGCCATACGCGACGACCTGCTCGACCGGCTCGGCCTCGCGGAAGTGCTCGGCATCATGCGTGCCCGTGGTCTCCGGGCGATCCTGGAGCACGTGAAACGCAACGTCGTCTCGGCCATCGAAAAAGCCGCCGGCCCGCGGTGAAGCCACCATCGCCCGCCGACGACGCTCGCGGCCGCCGTATTCACGGCCGGCTTCGTGTTCGCGGCCGGCTCACTTCAGGATCGGCAGGAGCGGCGATCCGTGCGGCGCGGGCCTCGCGGGCACGACCGGCTTTCGGTCGGACGCCGCGGCGGTCTTTGCTCTGCGGGACCCGAAGAGCATGAGGGCCGCAGTGGACATCATGCCCCGCACGGAGCCGAACGTCTCCTCCACGGCCGCGGGCTCGTAGCCGCAGTGCACCATGCAGTCCTGGCATTTCGGGTTTCCGCTCGCACGACCGTAGGCATCCCAATCGGTCTCCTCCATGAGCTCGCGGAACGTCTTCGCGTAGCCCTCGTCGAGCAGGTAGCAGGGCCGCTGCCAGCCGAAGAGGTTGTATGTCGGCGTGCCCCAGGGGCGGCATTCGAGCTCCCAATTGCCCTTGAGAAACTCGAGGAAGACGGGCGACTGGTTGAACCGCCACGACCGCTTCGCGCCGCCGAGCATCCGCTCGAAGACGCCCTGGGCCCTTTCCCGGTCGAGGAAATGCTCCTGGTCGGGCGCCTTCGCGTACGCATAGCCGGGAGACACCATCATCCCCTCGACGCCGAGCGACATGACCTCGTCGAAGAAGCGGTGGTATTCCGTGGGATCCGCATCCGTGAAGAGCGTCGAATTGGTCGTGACGCGAAATCCGGCCCGCCGGGCGGCGCGGATCGCCGACACGGCGACGTCGTAGATCCCCTCCCGGCAGACGGCGTGGTCGTGGATCTCCCGCGGGCCGTCGAGGTGCACCGAAAACGCGAGATAGCGGCTCGGGGTGAACCGCGGAAGCATTTCCTCCAGACGAATGGCGTTCGTGCAGAGGTAGAGGTACTTCCTGCGGGCCACGATGCCCGCCACGATCTCCTCGATCTGCGGATGAAGCAGCGGCTCGCCCCCGGGAATGGACACGATCGGGGCCCCGCATTCGTCCACCGCCCGGAAGCACTCCTCGGGCGAGAGGTGCCGCCGGAGAACCTCGGCGGGATGCTGGATCTTGCCGCAGCCCCCGCACGCGAGATTGCACCGGAAGAGCGGCTCGAGCATCAGCACGAGCGGATACCGCGTGTTGCCCCGCACCCGCTCACGGACCACGTGGCGAACCACGGCCGCCATCTGTCCAAACGGCACGCTCATGCGACGAGTTCCTCGTGGACTTCCCTCTTCCGCACAGGACGGGCCGAAGCGGCCGAAGACCGCCAAACGCGAAGGAGCGCGATGAGCGGGAAATAGATCCTGTAGTAGTGGTATCGCAGGTAGAAGACCTTCGGGAAACCAGTGCCGGTGAAAGCGGTCTCCTCCCACGAACCGTCGCCGTGTTGCCGGGCCAGCAGCCAGGCCGTTCCGTGCTCGACGGCCTCGGAGTCGCCGCGGCCGGCCGCGACGAGGCCAGCGAGGGCCCAGGCCGTCTGCGAGGGCGTCGGCTCGCCGCGGCCCGCCCAGGCCCGGTCTGCGTAGCTCTCCGGCGACTCGCCCCAACCGCCGCCCGGCTGCTGGTGGTCGGCCAGCCAGTCCGCCGCCGCGGTGACCGCCGGCTCGTCGTCCGCGACCCCGACGGCGGTGAGCCCCTCGATCGCCTGCCAGGTTCCGTAGATGTAGTTCACGCCCCAACGGCCGAACCAGGAGCCGTCGTGCTCCTGCCGCGCCCGCAGGTAGTCGCAGCCGCGGTCCACCGTCGCATGGCCGACGCGGTACCCGACCCGACCGAGCGCCTCGAGCACCCGCCCGGTGAGATCGGGTGAACTCGGGTCGATCATCGCGTTGTGGTCGGCGAACGGCACCTTGCAGAGCAGTTCCAGGGTGTTGTCACGATCGAAGGCGGCCCAGCCGCCGTCACTGTTCTGCATCGACTCCAGCCAGCGGCAGGCCCGACCGATGGCGTCGTCGGCCCGCCGCAGCCGTTCGTCCGCCCGACCGATCGCCACCCGCAGCGAGCGGTAGGCCGCCAGGCCGACCACGACCATCGCCGTGTCGTCGACGTCGGGATAGAAGCGGTTGGCATATTCGAAGCACCAGCCCGCGGGCTCACATGCGACGCGGCTCGACCAGTCGCCGGGAGTGCGAATCTCGCGGTCGAGCAGCCAATCGACGGCACGGTCGAGATGCTCGCCGTCGAGCGAGTCGTCGGCGGCGGCCGCCTCGGCGAGCGCCTTGAGCGTGATGGCGGTGTCCCACACCGGCGACCGGCACGGCTCCAGCCGCGTCGTGCCGTTCTCCTCCGGCTCGACGAGCCCCTCGAGCTGCCTCCAACACTCGCGAACCTCTTCCGACTCGTCCGGGCAGCCCATCGCCTTCAGGCCGATGATGCTCCAGACGATCGGCGGAAAGATCGCGCCGAGCCCGTCGCTGCCCTCGAATCGGTCCAGCATCCAACTGCGACAGGCCGCCACGGCACGTCGTCGCAGGGGGGCGATCCCGAGCCGCTCGAGGAGCTTGATGGCCGCGTCGATGCCCCGGAAGCACGAGGCCCACCAGCCGTCGGGACCGAGCCGCGTCGCCTCCCGGCCGGCCGCCCGGTCGTCGGCGAACAGCTCGGCGATGCCGCGATCCGGCGGGAGCCGCCGCACGGGCTTGAACGCCCACATGAGCGACAGCGGCACGATCATGGTCCGCGACCAGGCCGAGACGCTTCCGAGGTTGATGGGAAACCAGTCGGGCAGGAGCACCATCTCCGGCGGCACGGCCGGGCAGGCGGCGTAGGGCATCTGCCCTACGAGCGCGAGGTAGAACCGGGTGAAGCTGTTGACCGCCCACGGTCCGCCGGCGCGGGCGATGGCCTTCCTCGCACGAAGCAGCGGTTCGGTGTCGGCGGCGTGGCCGATGGCCTTCAAGGCGAGATAGGCCTTGACGCTCGCGCTGACGTCCACCGCGCCGCCGGGATGAATCGCCCAGCCTCCGTCGACGAGCTGCAAATCGAGAATGCGGGACGCCACGGCCCTCGCCCGCTCGGCGAAGGGCCCGTCGATCCGGCCGGCCCATGCCAGCAAGATCAGGTATTCGCTCTCGAGGATCGAGTCGCCCTCGAGCGGTCCCCGCCAGTGGCCGTCAGGATGCTGCCTCGCCAGCAGCCAGTCCACCGTTCGCGCCGCTCCCTCGGCCTCGCCACGCGTACGCCGGGCCGCCTTCAAACCCTTCATTCCAAGCTTCATGCCCATCGTCCCTGCATCCTTGCACGAGAGAATCGAGCGAGAGAATAAAAGTCGGTGTTGGAATCAACAAGGTCGGCAAGGGGCGGGATTCGCCGCCGCGCGTCATACTGGAGGGGATGCGTCGACCTTGCGGCCAGAATGCGTTCCGGCCTCGCACGACACCGGGAGGAAGATCGAAACGGTCGTCCCGGCGCCATACCGCGACTCGATCGTGGTCCGCCCGCCATTGATCTCGACGAGCCGCCAGACCTTCGAGAGGCCCAGCCCGATGCCCCGCCCGGCCTCGCGACCGCTGAAGAAGGGATCGAAGGCCCTGGCGAGGGTTTCCCGGTCCATGCCCGGGCCGTCGTCGACGACCCGTACGCGGCAGGTGTCGGGCAAGCTCCCGTCCATATCCACGCAGAGCCTGACTTCCCCGCCACCGCGCCCTGCCTCGATCGCGTTCATGAGCACCGCCCTCAACGCCTCCTCCAGCTGGCTCGAATCCCAGTCGCCGACGATCTCCTGCCCGGTGGCGTCCACCGCGATCCGGATGCCCCTGGCCCGGGCCACCGCATCCACTGCGTCCACGGCGGCGGCGACGATCGACTGGGCCGTTACCTCCCGACGGACCGGCTTTGGCGGCCGCGCGAAGAGCATCAGGCCGCCGATCATGTCCCGGGCTCGGAACGCCTGGTCGATGATCGCCGCAAGCCGGCGCCTGCGTTCCGGATCCCGTTCTCCCGGCAGGAGCGACTGCGCACGCGTCGCGATGTTGGCCAGCGGATTGTTGATCTCATGGCCGGCCCCGTAGGCGAGCTGCTTCATCGATTCGATCCGGGCCTCGACGACCTCCCGCTCGAAGCCCTCTCGCCGCCGACAGGTTTCGGCGGCCAGCGCTACGATCCTCAGGAGCAGCCGGCCAGCCGGGGTTTCGGCGTCGTCCGGGGACGCCGACAGGCTTTCGCGGAGCGCCGCCAGCATGGCGGCCTGTCGCGACGACTCCTCGACGTCGCCGCCGGGAAGGGTCGCCGCCCCCCCCGTTGCATTGCCGTGGAAACCCGAGCGCACCGCCCGCGCAGCCGCCGGAATCCACCTCGCCACGGACGAGCTGGACGGAAACCGCTCGAGCAGGATGCGGTCGAGCGACCCGCCCACGGCGGTGGCCACGGCATCGGCGAGGTCGATGCACTCCGCCACGGAAAGCTCGACGCTCGAGGGCCCGCCAGGACCCTCGAGCGTCAGCATGATTCCCGATCGCATGTTCGCTCAACCGTTCGCCGCCGGCACCGACTCCATGTCGAGCAGCGTGCAGATGCGGTCGACGAGCACCTCGGCCTCAAACGGCTTCTGCAGGAACTCGTTGGCCCCGGAAGCCTTGAGATCCTCGATCCGGTCGGGCTCGCACATGCCGGAGATGCAGATGATCCGCACGTCGTCCATGCTCGAGTCGCTGCGGACCCTCTGGCACACTTCCTTGCCGTTGATGTCGGGCAGCATCACGTCGAGCACGATGAGATCGGGACGGTAGTCCTTGACCATCATGCCGGCGTCGAACCCGTTGTTCACGCTCCGAGTCTCGAAACGGCCGTCCCTTTCGAGGACGTCCGTGATGAGCTCGACGAGATCCTGATCGTCGTCGACGACGAGGATCTTCCGACGGCCGCTCTCGAGCGCGTCGGTCGGGATGCCGTTGTCCCTCATGAAGAGGAACAGTTGATCCCGCGGAATCCGCCGAAACCGGCTGCCCGGAACGCGGAAACCCTTCAGCTGTCCGGAGTCGAAGCACCGGATGATCGTCTGCTGGCTGACCTTGCAGATCTTCGCCGCTTCCCCGGTCGTATAGACAGTCTTTTGCATCTCCTACCACCCTCTCCCTAGCGTGGTATCGCTAGTCTGTGGAATCTTCCGTCGTCCTCGCCACGAGCACGCCGGCGGATTCCTGGGCCTCCATGCACCACTCGTATCCACCCGCACCTCGGGGGTTGCCCGAAATGCGGTTTCATCCTGAATTCTCCCGGTCCGATCACCTCCACCGGCGATCACGGGGCTTGGGTTGCAAAGGGGCGGCTGAAGACTCCTGAAACCGCTGCCGCCGAGCTTGCCATCCTTGCCACGCTGGATCGAACTATAGCGCAGCTTGCGCAATGAGTCAACACCGATCCAGTCGCCTCAAACCGTGTCATCGCAAGACTTTGCGCAAGGCGCTCGTGCGGCTTCAAATCATCCAACAAGCGGAATTTCGAGCAACTCGACCGCCGGGCTCGAGACCTGCGAGGGCTGAAGCGACGCGGAGGGATCAACCACGGGGGCGGTTCGGGCCGGGAAACCCCGCTGCGGGGAACGGGTCGCACCGGAGCCGGTCGCAAGGGAAGTCCCAAGGGAGATTGTCGCGACGCGGCCGTAGAGCGTTCGACCCGCCTCGACGCCGAGCCTACGGGCAAGTTCCTGCCCCGCGGCGATCCGCACGAGTGCGACGTCATGCACGTCCCGTAGCGTTCCCGCCTCGATGAGGACCCGGCCCAAGGGCGCCAAACCGGCCAGGATCCGCTCGCGTACGTCGGGCGACAAGGCACCGAGATCCACCCGCACGATCCCGTATTGAACCGCCTCGCCGGACGGGGCGAGAAGCATGATTTCCCGGGCGTAGAGACCGGTCGAATCGGCATCACCGAACGAGTTCGCCGGACGCTCCTGCAGCACCTTCAGGCCCAGCGACCCACCCACGAAGGCCTCCATGGTCACCGTCATGTGGCTGCGGTGGTCGAGGAGACGCCGGTGGGGCTGCGGGACGTCGCTCGCCGCCACCTCCAGGATTTCGCCGAATCGCCGCGAGTCGTCGAAGAAAAGCGGAACGAGCCTGTTCGCCCTCACCGCGGCCAAGCCTCTCCCCTCGCACGTCGATTCGGGATCGGGCGTGGGCATCTTCGATTTCCCAGACGGCCCCGGGTCACTCGGCGGGGGAGGTGGGCTCCGATGCCGCCAGTTCGAGGGGCACCGCCAGATCGAGCAGGAACTCGAGCACCTCCCGAAGGCGAGGCAGCCGGCAACCGGCGATGGCCGAAACCGCTTTCCGCCGCTCAGCCGCGACGAGTTGCCTGGCGCGGGCGAAGACGTCGGCCTGCTCGTAGAGCCTCGAGGCGGTGCGGATCGCTTCGGCGTCGGCGGCCGACTGCCGGCCGAGCGAAGCGAGCGAGAGCAATTCCGCCGCGTCCCTCTCGGGCAGCCGTTCGATCGCGAGCGCGAGGAGCACGGTGGGACGACCGCCGAGCAGGTCCCCCGCCGCCCGCCGTTCGTTGTCGGCATCCCCGGCCCAGTCCTTCAGATCGTTGAGGATCTGGAACGCCGTGCCGACGTGCAGGGCATAACGATGCAGGGCGTCGTGGTCGAACGTGACCGAATCTGCGGCCGGGCATCCCGCCAGTCGCACGCCCATGGTGATCGCGGCCTCGAAGGCAGGCGACGTCTTCAGGCCGTAGATCGCGATCGCCTCGTCGGGGGTCAGCCGCTTGTCGCCCGCGTCCCTCCACCACAGCTCGGCTCCCTGGCCGCGAGCCAGCCGCAGGTGGGCATCGGAGAGCATCGACAACAGGTCCCGCGTAAACGCCGAGCCTCCCTCGAGCGAAGCGATCAGGCGATATCCGAGCCCCAACAGATAATCACCGGCGTTGACCGCCGATGGGATGCCGTGGCGACGGTGCATCGTGGGCCGCCCATACCGCATCGCGTCGTCATCCTCGATGTCGTCGTGCACGAGCGAGGCCTTGTGAAAGATCTCGATCGCGACCGCCGCGGCCTTGGCGGCCGATCGCGGGGCCGCTTCCCGGCCGCCGGCGTCGGCGACGACCGCATCGTAGGCGGCCAGCGTGATGAACGGACGGAGAAACTTTCCTCCCTGCCCGAGGAACTCCATCGAAAGCCTCGCCGCCGCGTCGAGCGGATTCACGGCTCGCGTGTCGCCCGCGGTCTCGCCCGAGAGGCCGGCGACGCCGCCATCATCGAGGCCCAGCGAACGGCAGAGCGGGCCAAGCTGCCGCGGGTGGAACATCTCCGCGGCTTCCCGGAGTGTCGGCAGGTAGTCCGCCACGGGCACCGCTGCACCATTGGCGACGCCGAGGAATCCAAGCGACGTCTCCACGTCGATGCCGCAGGGGCAGCCCGCCCGTTCGTCCGTTCCACGCATGCTCTCGCCGGAGAACGACCGGATCGGAACCGCCGCAATAGGCAGTGAAAAGCACGGAATCATCGCGAACGCTTTTTGCAGGTCCTCGAGTTTCGCGATGCCGAGAATGCCGTCATATTGGCGGGTCAGCAGCCCACCGATGGCCGCGAGCGCCTCGGAGGATCCGACGACGGTCCAGCCGCTGTCCCGAGCCGCAGACCAGACCGTTGCAACGTCGCAGGCTGGACCGCAGGTCTTCGGCGTTCCGGCGGCGTTCCCCGACAGATCATCGCCGGCACCGGGGCAATCGGGCAGGATGACGAGACGCTCCCCGCGTCCCGGCGAGCCCAGCCTCGTCCGCCAAAATTCGGACACGATGGCCACCATCGTCCAGCCGACGTGCTCGTGCCCTGCGGCCGCCCTGGTGCAGATCCCGGTCGCCGCCTCCTCGAGACCGCGACGCGATCGGACGCCCGACGGCGGGCCGCCCCGACCGGTCCAGGACGACACGAAGTCGGCCGCGATCGCCCGCAGCCGCGCCTGCAGCCGTTGGTCGGGAAACGCCAGGACGTCGGAATCGGTCTTCAAGGAATCGCCGGCGGACGTTGGAGGGGCACCGTGCCGCATGGACACCGCTTTTCTGGAGTGTACGTCGAGCCGATTGACGCCGTGAATCCCAAGGGGAACCGGCCGGAGGGGCGTTTCGTAACGTGGTCGCGTCCAGTCCGGGCATTCCCCGGGCCCGCGCTCGACGTTTCAGGGGAAAAACCGCCGAACGAGGGCGTCGACCTGCAGGAGCCCAGGGCGGGAGAGCCGGGGCATGGGGCGGGCCGTCTCGAGGAACCCATCCCGCGCGAGGGACTGCCAGACGGCGGGCCAGACCTCCAACGGATGCTCGCCGTACTTCACCGCCAGGCGGTCGACGTCGAGCCAGCCTCGCTTGAGCCCGAGCACCGTCTCGCGGAGCAGCCGCTCCCGCGGGGAGACGGCCAGCCCACGGGCCAGCGGCAGCGATCCCGATTCGACGGCGGACAGGTAGTCCTCCCAGCGACTGGCGTTCTGGTAGTGGAAGCCGGAAAGATGACCGAAGCTGGCCACGCCCAGGGCGACGAGGTCGCTCCCCTCCCAGAGCATGTCGCGGTAGCGGAAGGCGACCTCGGGCGAACGCACGAGCGTGTATCCGCTCGAGACCGAGTAGCCGGCGTCGATGAAGCGATCGAAGGCATGACCGACCCACGACCGCTTTGTCTCCCAGTTGGCCACGTTCGGCGGAGCGCCCGTCGCCTTCCAGTCGTGGACGAGCGTCGTGTTGGCGGGCAGTTCCATCTGGTAGATCGTGACGCTGTCGGCACCGAGGGCGAGCGTGGCATCGACCGTCCGTTCCCATGTTTCACGGGTGTCGCCCACCATGCCGGCGATGAGGTCGACGTTCGTCGAGGGAAAGCCCGCCCGCTGGATCCACTCCCAGGCGCGGTGGATCTCGGCGGAGCGATGGGCCCGCCCGTTCTCCTCGAGCACACGGTCGTCGAAATGCTCGACACCGAGGCTGATCCGCGTCATGCCCAGATCGCGGAGCGCCAGCACCTTCGGCTCGGTGAGCGTGCCCGGCTCGCACTCGAACGTCACCTCACCCGCCCGATCCCATCGGAAGCTTGCGTGGAGCCGCTCGACGAGCCGCTCCAGCTGCCTCACGCCGAGGAACGACGGCGTGCCGCCGCCGAAGTAGACGTAGGAGAGCGGCCTGCCGCCCACCGCGGGCTCGCGGGCCGCCAGTTCGGCCTCGCGGCCGAGCGCCTGCGAGTATCGCTCGACGTCGGACGCCGACTTGTCGGTGTAGACCCGGAAGTAGCAGAACTTGCATCGCTTCCGGCAGAACGGGATGTGCAGGTAGAGCCCGAGCGGCGCGTCGGACGGCTCCGCGGCGAACGCGGCCTTCACCCGCGGAACGGCTTCCGCCGTCCACCGTTCGAAGGGCGGGTAGTTGGCGACGAAATAGCCACCCGGCTCGGTTGCCTCGGCCACGGGGGTCTCTTTCCAGGGTTCGCGGGGCTGCTCCGGATCTCGCGGTCCTTCTCCCGACGCGTCAGTCGGCGTCGATGCCCCGGGCCGCGAGCAGGTCGTCGAAATCCCGCAGGTGGTAGTCGATTTTCACGCGGTCGAGAACGTTGCAAAGCGCCCGCAGCGCGATGCCCATCCCGTCGGGGCCGCTCGTGCCGCCGAACTGGCCGCCGCCGCGGACGTGGGGCTCGAGGTCGAGGAACACGCCCGGGATGCCCCGCCGTTCGAGTTTCTTGGCGAGCGCCGGGAGCATGCCCCGCAGGTCCGCGAGAATCTTCGCGTGGTTCGATGCGCCGCGATCGGCCGGCACGAAGTTGGCGAGCGTGTCCTCCTCAACGTGCGATCCCTTTCTCGCCGCTGCGACCTTCCGGTAGTCCTTGATGTGCACCCACCCGAGGCCGGGCTTCATCGCCTGCCACTGCCGGAAGACGTCGGCCGACGAGAAACCCTGCACGATGAGATTGGCCGCGTCGAAGACGAGCACGAGGCCGGGGTGGTTCACCCGGCGATAAATCTCGGCGAGCAGTTCGCCGGTTCGGCCGACGAGATTCGCCTCGACCTCGAGGCCGAAGGTGAGGTCGGAGCGGTGGCAGACCTCCGCGATCTGCCCGATCCTGTCGGCAGCCTCCTCGAGGTAGTCCCGCGGGTCCGCGTCCTTCGGCGGATAGAACGAGAATCCCCGGATGAGCTTCGTCTCGAACGCATGGGCGAGATCGCACGCCTTGCGGACATCCTTCGCGAGGTAGCCCTTGAAGGGCACGTAGCGGTTCTTCGTGCCGTCGTTCCGATCGACCAGCTTCACCTTGCCGATCGGCGAGGCGATCGAGGCGACATTGAGCCCATACTCGTCCTCGAGGTGCCTGAGCTTTTGGATCTCCGTCAGCGAGAGCGCCATGACGTTCTTGACGCCCTTCCCGACGTCGACGAATCGCAGGCTGTAGTACTCGAGGCCGATCGCGGCCATCGCCGTGAACTGCTCCACCGCGGTGAGGTGAAAAGCCGATTCGTCGGCGAGCGCCGAGAGGAGGACCGACGGGGCCTTGGCCATGGAGTTGGCTCCGGAGTAGCGGGGGGTCAGGCGATCGGCGGCAGGTAGTCGGCCGCCGGGTGCGCGACGACGATCCGCGACCGGATGCCGCCGCGCGGGGTGAACTCGGCCAGCAGGGTCATCCGCCGCGGATGGAGCACCGCCACGAGGTCGTCGAGGATGCGGTTCGTGACATTCTCGTAGAAGATGCCTGCGTTGCGGAAACTCTGCAGGTACAATTTCAGGCTCTTGAGCTCCACGCAGATCTGGTCCGGAACGTACCGGAAGGTCAGGGTCCCGAAGTCGGGCTGACCGGTCTTCGGGCAGACGCTCGTGAACTCGGGGCAGACGTGCTCGATCACGTAGTCCCGGCCGGGAAACTGGTTCGCGAACGTTTCGAGCTGGTCGCGGGAAGGGCTCGTTGGAAGGCTCATGACGGATCCAAGTGTGCCATGGAAAACCGGGAAACGATAGCCGCCGCCGGCGAGGCGAAGGAGGGGAGCCTTCCGCGGAGGGCGGTCGTGCTGCTTTCCGGCGGGCTCGACTCGGCGACGGCCGCCGCCTGGGCGATCTCCCGGGGGATGGAACTGTCGGCCCTCTCGGTCGATTACGGCCAGCGACATTCCGTCGAACTCGGTGCCGCCGCGGCCGTGGCGAGGTCGCTCGGCATCCGGGACCATGCGGTCGTGAAGGTCGATCTCGCGGCCTTCGGCGGCAGCGCTCTCACGGACCGCGGCATCGCCGTTCCCCACGGCCGCACCGACGCCGAGATCGGCCGGGGCATCCCGGCCACCTACGTGCCCGCACGGAACACGGTCTTCCTCTCGCTCGCGCTGGCGATGGCCGAGGCCCGCGGGGCCGCCGCGATCGTGCTCGGGATCAACGCCGTCGATTACAGCGGCTATCCCGACTGCCGTCCTGAATACCTCGCCGCGTTCGCGCGGATGGCCGAGCTCGGCACGAAGGTGGGCGTGGAGGGACGCGGCATCGCATTTCTCGCGCCGCTTGTGGAGCTTTCGAAGGAGTCGATCATCCGGCTCGGCCTGTCGCTCGGACTCGACTACGGCCTGACGACGAGCTGCTACGACCCGCGGACGGACGGACGGCCCTGCGGCGACTGCGACTCCTGCCGCATCCGGGCGGCTGGCTTCGCCGCGGCGGGCGCGGCCGACCCGCGGTGCGATGCCGTCCGGTGGGCGTGACGGAGGGCCACCATGCGGATCGCGGAGATCTACGCGTCGTTGCAGGGGGAGGGGTTGCTCGCCGGCACGCCGAGCACGTTCGTCCGCACGAGCGGCTGCAACCTGCGGTGCGTCTGGTGCGACACTCCCTTCACGTCCTGGAAGCCGGAGGGCCGCGAGGCGGCCGTGGACGACATCCTGGCTGCCGTCGAGCCGCTGGCCCCGCGGCACGTCGTCGTGACGGGGGGCGAGCCGCTGTTGTTCGACGAAGTGACGCCGCTGTGCGCGGAACTGCGGGCCCGTGGATTTCACGTCACGATCGAGACGGCCGGAAGCGTGCTGCCGGCGGCGGGGCCGCCCCCGTGCGACCTCATGTCGATCAGCCCGAAGCTCGCCTCCTCGACGCCGCCGGCCGACACTCCCGGCGGCTGGGCGGCTCGGCACGAGGCGGGACGCCGACGGGACGACGTCCTTCGCGCGCTCGCCGCGTCGGCGGCCTACCAGTTCAAGTTCGTGGTGGAGTCGGCCACCGACATCGAGGAGGCCGTCCGCTGGATCGACGATCTCGGGGACGACATCGATCGCAGCCGCGTGCTCCTCATGCCCCAGGCCCGCACTCCGCAAGAGCTCGAGACGCGGTCGGCCTGGCTCGCGGAGGCATGCGACCGGCTGGGCTTCCGCCTCGCCCAGCGGCACCACATCCTCTGGTTCGGCGGGCGACGCGGTACCTGACGGAATTCACGCCGGCTTCGCAGTCATCACGCCGGCTTCGCCGGTGTTCATGCCGGCTTCG
>JBBAVU010000002.1:35065-47672 GCA_040397565.1 Pirellulales bacterium
GCCGGCTTCGCCGGTGTTCATGCCGGCTTCGCCGGTGCATGCCCGCGCGGGCCGAAGGCGAGCACGGTCGCGGCGCCGACGGCGACGACGAGCATGCCGGCGAGGAAAAACGGACTGACAGCGGTCACCGGCGTGTGGGCAAGCGCGAGAGTGGCGAGCGTGTTGATCACCGGCGCGCAGCCGAAGACCACCGGCATCACGGTGAACGGCTTGCCGCCGCAGGCGAAGGCAAGGATCGTGCCGAGTGCGCCCAGGGCGCCGAGCGAACCTGCCGCGAGGCTCCAGAGCCCGCCCCGGATCGACCAGACGCCGGCATCGCCCAGCGGCGCGAGCAGCGCGAGCGGCACGAGCACCGCGATCAGGAAATACGCGACCCCGATGCAGATGAGCGGCCGCAGCCGGCTTCCCCCCATCGCGGCCTGCCCACGGTGGAGCACAGGGCCATACGCCCCCCAACTCACGATCGCGAGCGCAACGGCCAGCAACACCTCGACGAGCCGCTCGAGCTTCCGCTCGGCTTTCGCGAGGGCCGGCTTCACATCGTCTGCTTGCGCCGCAGCAGGCTGATCCTCGGCCGCGGCCATGGGCGCAACCGCGTGCGGCTGGGGCTGCGGCTTGAAGACGAGCACCGTCACGGCGCCGGTGATCACGAGGATGAGGCCGGCGAGGAACGGCGCCTTGAGCTGGTCGAAGGAGCGGTTCATGGCGGCGGAGAGGAGCGTGTTGACGACCGGCGCGCCGCCGAAGACGAGTGGCATGACGTAGATCGGCTTGCCGCCGAACGACAGCGCGAGGATGACCCCGAGCGCGCCGAAGGCGCCAGCCGCCCCGGCAAGCAGGCTCCAGATAACCCCCCGCGCCGTCCAATCGCCTTTTTCGCCGCCGCGCAGCAGTGCAAGCGGCACGACGACGGCAATGAAAAAATAGGCGAGCCCGACGCAGACGAACGGCCGAAGCGCCGAGCCCATGTCCTCGCGTCCGAAATGGAGCACGGGCCCATAGAGCCCCCAGCAGAACGCCGTGAGGGCGATCGCCGCCAGCATGCCGAGCAGTCCTGTCACGATGTGAACACTCCTTGGGAACCGGCGAATCCGAACCGCGGGATGCTACCAAAAAGCAGCGAAGCGGTCTTCGTGCAGGTGCTCTGATGGATACCGCTGCCCCCCCAACGTTCAGCATCAGAGAGCCTGAGTGACGCCTTCGCGCCACGCTTTACCGTTCGGGGCTGCCCGTGTGCCCGAGACGGCGTAGCTGACCAGCGCAGGCCGGAGGCCGAAGCGCCAGTCAGGTCCGAGTGAGCGGAGGGCATGGATGCCCGTAGCGAACGTCCGGCGAGCGGCATACGGGCAGCCCCGAACCCAGCAGAGTTGACCCGCAAGCGGCACGTCGTCACGCGAGGGCGGGGGCCGCGGCCGCGTAGACATCCTCCACCCGCAACAGCCGCATGCAGTCGCGATGACCGAGGGGGCACTCCTTCTTGTTGCAGGGCACGCAGGGAAGGTCGACCCGCAGTTCCACGAGCGCGGGGTGGTCGGATCGTCCGAGCCGTGGGTCGGCGGCGCCGAAGACCGCCACGGTGGGAATCCCGAAGGCGGCGGCGATGTGCCGCGGTCCGCTGTCGCTGCTCACGAGCAGCCGCGCCTTCTCGATGATCGCCTTCGAGAGGCCGAACGGAAGCCGCTCGATGTCGTGCATGCCCCGCACGGATCGGCTGTCGGCCATCTCGACGATCTTCCGTGCCTCCTGGCGATCGTCGGGCCCGCAGTGCACGAGGACGCGGGCGTCGGGGTGGGCCGCGACGATCGTGCGGGCGAGGGCCGCGAACGGCTCGTGGCCCCAGGCACGGCTCGTGCCGGTGGCGGCATTGTCGTTGAGGATCACGAGAGGCCCTTCGGAGGTCCCGAACATCTCCGCGAGGAGGGCGTCGGCCATCGCGCGGTCCGTGGGGCTCGTCGCGAGCTCCAGCCGCAGCGGCTCGGGAGCCACGCCGAGCCGTTCGGCCAGCTGCATCGCGGCCGCCGCCGTCGAGGAGGGCTCCACCTTCCAGCCCTTCCATGGCAGCCGAAGGGGGTCGGTGAGCAGGAGACGGCGGCCATTGCGTGAAAACCCGATCCGCCGACGGGCTCCGGCGAGCCACGCGAGCATGGCCGAGGAGAGCGAGTTGGGCACGATGATCGCGGCGTCGGCCGGGTGTTCCCGGAGCCTGCGGACGACGGCGGTGGGCCGCACGGAGCGGTCGTGCGACCGTCGGTTGTAGAACACGTAGTCGTCGATCCAGCTCGCGCCGTCGAGCTGCGTGCCGGCGAGGAGGGCGTCGTGACCCGGCCGCGTCACGGCCGTGATCCTCGCGTCGCGGCCGAAGTGCCGCCGCAGGGCCCGCAGCATGGGCGTGCACATGACGACGTCGCCGACCCAGCGGGGGAGGATGACAAGCAGATGCATGGGCATTCGGGGCGGTCACTCCGGGGCGCGGATCGCCTCCGCGGGGCGAACCGACGCAAGCCGTCCGACGACGATTCCGCCGGCGGCCAACGCGGCTGCAATTGTCCCGAACCCGCCCGCCAGCGCCCACCCGACCGCGAGCGAGGCCCGTCCGGCGGCCAGTTGGGGCCAAACGGCGATAGCCGCAGCGAGCGTGCCGAGGACGAGGCCAAGGCCCACCATCACCAGGGTTTCGGAGGCGACGAGCCGGCCGAGCCGCGAGGGGGTGAACCCGATGGCCGTCAGAAGCCCGATCTCGCCGGCCCGTTCCAGCACGGCCCGGGCCTGCACCGCCGCGACTCCGATGGTGCCGAGGAGCAGACCCAGCGTGCCGAGCGCCTGGAAGCCCGCGAGGTAGGTGTTCTGCACGGCCGCGAGCGCGGCGAGCCGCGACGTGCAAGAGCGGATCGTCGGGATGAAATCGGCGACGGCGGCTCGAATCGCCGCCTCCGTCCGCGCGACTTCCTCCGGCCCCCCGGGCACGGCCGCGAGCAGCAGCCGGAATCCTGTCGTCGACGGGAAAATCGAGAGAAAATCCTCCTCGGCCACGATGACCGAGCCCTGGAGGATGCCGGGCGCGAGCAGGCCCACGATCTCGAGCTCGACCTGCTTGCCGCGATCGTCGGTCACGCTCATGCGGTCGCCGACGCCCGACAGCCCGAGCGCGTAGCGGGCCGTCGCCTCGTCCATCACGGCGGGAATCGGTCCGTCGGATCCTCCCATCCGTCGGCCGAGGAGCTGCCAGGATGCAGATCCATCGGACGCCCGCTGCGCGACGAACCGAAACCCGCCCCGCTCGCGAAAGGCCCGCCCGACGCCGAGCACGGCGGGCACCTTCACCTTCTGGAGGTTGAGGCAGCTGGCGTCCTCGCCGCGACTCACCCGGATCGGGAGCAACGTCGCCCGGCGGAGGGCATCCCGCTCGTCGGGCGAGAGGCCGAGCGACTCGAGCGTCGCGGGGTCGGCGAGGTCGGCCGCACACGGCTCGGCGAGCGTCGCCATGAGCGTCCATCCGCCCGCGGGCCCCTGCCGATCGGCGGGGTTTGCCGGAGGCTGCACGGCGAACGAGGAGACGGCCACGATGAGGAACTCCGCCACCGCCACCATCGCGATCACCGCGAGGGTTCGTGCCGGATGGAGCGAGAGGGCGCGGTGCACGAGCCCGGCCCCGCTCCGCACCGCTCCGGGCCGCAGCCAGCCCCGGACGAGTCCACAGCCCCCGAGGAGCGCGAGCGCGCCGGCCGCGAAGAACCGACCGGCCTCCTGCGAGACCGGCCCCGCGGTCGCGACGACCGCGAGGGCGGCGATGATCGCGACGGCCGAAAGCACCGCGACGAGCCTTCCCGACCGACGCGCCGACCACGCGGCCGAATCGGCCCCCGCCATGAGCTGCCGGACGCCCAGCCGTGAAACGCGGCGGGCCGCCAGCCATGGCGCGATCACGGCGAGCAGGAAACTCCCCCCGGCCACCGCGAGGATCGTGGCGACCCGCGGCGATGTCGGCTGGAAGATCGCCGGGCTCGCGGCGTTCTCGACGCCTGCGAATCCCCGGGCGAGCACCGCGAGCAGCACCGACGCCCACGCCGGGCCGATCGCCGCGCCGGCCAGGCAGCCTGCGGCGGCGGCGAGGCCCCCGACGCCCCCGAAGACCGCGGCGAGCCTCGCAGGCGGCCAGCCGACGGCGGCGAGCGTGCCGGCGACCGCGAGGCGGGTCGTGACGAGCAGCCGCGAGAGCAGCCAGACGAGCGTGAGCCCGGCGACGACGACGAAGCTCGAGAGCGCCATGAAGAGACCGGCGAACGGCGTCGAGCCGCGGGCGGCCGCGAGCCCGTCGGCGAGCACCGGTCGCACGGCGAACCCCATCGCCGCCGGATCGATTTCCGATTCCAGCCGCCCGCGCACGTCCTCGATCGACCCGCCCGCGGGAAGCCGGAAGTGCCAGGTGGTCGTGCGGCCGAAGCGTCCGGCGGCGATCGCCCGTGCGTCGTCGATCGAGACGAACGCCTTCGGCGTCGCGCCGTGATCCTTCCAGTAGCGGTCGTCCTCGTCGTGGGGCGGGGTCGAGCGGACCCGCGAGGCGTCGAACGGGAAGGGGGGATCCCAGTCGTCGATCGAACGCTTGTCGGTGATGCCCTCGACCTCGGGCACGAGCGATCGCTCCACGGCCGCCTCCTCCATCCGCGCGATTCCGCTGATGGAGAACGTGCGGGATGCCTCGATCGCGCGGCCGTGCAGCGTTTCCGGCAGGAAGAACGTCACGGCGAGCCGCGAGCCGGGCCCCACCGGCCGTCCCTGTTTCGCGAGGTCGTCGGCCATCCAGGCGTCGATCACGATCTCACCCGGCCCGGGCAGCCGGAGCGGCCCGCCATCGATCCCGAGCAGCCGGCCGAAGGGCGTCTCGGCGGCGGCGATTCCCGCGACCGTGGAGTAGGGGACGCTCGCGCCGGCGGCCCCGTCCGTCTCTTCGCCATCGGCGACCGCGATCGCGTTGGCGAGGAAGAGCATGGCCGGGCTTCCCCCGAGCGGCGACAGCACGGCCTCGGCCGCGCGGTCGGCCTCCGGCGGCACGACGAGCGATTCGGAGGCGAGCCTCGCGAGATCCCCGCGGACGATTTCGAGCGAGAGGCCGAGATCGCGCAGCGTCGGCCGGACGGCATGGTCGAGCCGTCGGGCCGCCTCGCGGGATCGCTCCGCTCTCTGACCGCGACCGCGGACCCCGACGTCCTCAGGCGGTCGATCCACGGCGACCGCGGTATTCGCCATGCCCGGCTTGCGGACGATCTCCTGCGCCGTCGCGAGCGACACGATCGCGAGCGGCTCGTCGGACTGTGAGGGCTCGAGCGAAAAGCCGCCAAGCCCCGAATCATCGAGCATGGCGACGACCTTCACGCGTCGGCCGAGCGATCCCGTGACGCGTCGGCCGAGCGGGCTGTCGGAGGGAATGGCCGACCGCTCGAGCACGCGGAGCACGACCGTATCGCCGACCGCCACGCCGAGGTCGCGGGCGAGCGGCCCGTTCACGGCGACGGAATCGCGGTCGAGCTTCGGCGCCGCCCCCGGAAAACCGAGCGAACCGCAGTCCTCGATGCCGAGGAGCGTGGCCCGCGTCGCCCGGCGGGCCGCGCCCGTCGCTTCGATCGAAACCGGCGACACGAAGGCGGGAACGGCGTCGATCCGCACCGCGAGGTCGGCTGCGAACGGCCGCTCCGACGTGACGGCCGCGAGCACACCGCCGAGCCTGGCGGCGGCCCGGCGGACGAGGTTGTCCACGATCGCGTCGCCCACGCCGACGCTGCCGCCGATCACGGTCGCCAGCAGCCCGCACGACGCGGCGAGCGGCACGACGCTCCGCCACCATCCGGTCGCGAGCCTCAGGCAGAGCCCGGCGAGCGTCCGCACGGCCCGTTGATGCGAGGAAGGCATGACGTCACCCGATCGCGAGCCGGCCATCGACGAGCCGGGCGACCTCGCCGCGTCCGTCCGCCACGAGCGACCCGGCGACCGCGTCGGAGTGCGTCACCGCCACGAGCCTGCACTGACCCTCGGCGGACAGTTCCGCGAGGATCCCCGAGAGGTCGCGGGCGGTGGCCGCGTCGAGCTGCCCGGTCGGCTCGTCGGCGACCACGAGCCGCGGCCGCAGCATGATCGCCCGCGCCACGGCGACCCGCTGCCGCTCGCCGCCGGAGAGCTGCGAAGGGAAATGGCCGAGCCGTGAGCCGAGCCCGACCCGCTCGAGCAGCTCCCTCGCACGCGCGACGTCGTCGCGGCTCGCGGACGACGCGGCGAGCACGGGCACGAGGACGTTGTCGAGCGCCGTGCAGGCATCGAGCAGCCGGTGTTCCTGGAACACGAATCCGACGTTGCGGTTGCGATAGATCGCCTGCTCTTCGGCGGAGCCCTTGAGCACCGATTCGCCGTCCAGCCTGACGGAGCCCGACGACGGTGCGTCGATCGCCCCGACGATGGAAAGAAGCGTGCTCTTGCCGGAGCCGCTCGGCCCCATCACGACGAGCCGTCGGCCCGCCGGAACCGCGAAGCTCACCTCGCGGAGCACCGTCAGCCTGCCGGCCGGCGTGTCGAACCACTTCGTGACGGCATCGACTTCGAGCATGACGAGCCCTTTTCGCGATCCGACCGACGCGTCGCCTAGCAGGCGAAGCCCTCGAGCCTCGCCGCAACGTCCTCGGGAATCGGAAGCGGTTCGGGAGGCCTACCCGGCTGCAGCCGACACCGCACCGCGACGATGGTTCCCGAGGCGATTGCCGCGTTGCCGTGCGAGAAGGCGAACGCGAAGGAAACGCTCGACCTGCCGACCTTCGCGACCCGCACCTCGATCCCGACGACGTCGTCGAACCGGACGGCCCGCTCGTAATCGCACGCCGCCGAGACGCGGGGCCAGCTCACGATCCCGCCGCCGGGCTCGTTCGCGACCAGCTCGACGCCGATCTCCCGCCAGAGCGCGTGCTCGGCCGACTCCATCCAGTGGAAGAATGCCGTGAAATGAACCAGCCCTGCCGCGTCGGTGTCGCGAAACTCGACGCGTCGTTCCGTGCGAAACGGGGCTGCCATTCGATCAGACGATCCGAATCTTCCCCGCCAATCCGGCGATCACTCCGCGGTGATCACTCCGCGACGTACGGCAGCAGGGCCATGAACCGCGCCCGCTTCACCGCCCTGGTGACCGCGTGCTGGCTGGCGGCCGTGCACCCGCTCTTGCGGCGTGCGAGCAACTTGCCCTGCCGATTGATGAGCTTGCCCAGCAGTTCGAGGTCCTTGTAGTCGACGTACATGGGCCTCGGACGGGCGCCGTCCACGAAGATCGGATCCCGTCGCTTCACCTTGGGGCGGGGCTTGGCTTTCTTCTTGGCGAACTTCGAGGACTTGCCGAATGGAGGCATGATGAACCGTGGTTGACTGCGTGTGGGGGAACTGGAGGAAGCAATATGATCGATACGGGCCGTGATGCAAGGCATCACGGCCCGTACGCATGATTTCAGAGGAACCGCGGATTAATAACGGTCGCCGCCGCGGTATCCACCGCCGCCGCCACCACCATACCCGCCGCCACCACCGCCGCCGTAGCCACGGCCGCCGCCGGAACGCCCGCCGCCACCGCCGCCGCCACCGCCGGCACGCGGAGTCCGCTCACGAGCTTCGTTGACCGTCAAGGGACGACCGTTCATGTCGGCGCCATTGAGAGCCGAGATCGCCGCCTGCAATCCCTCGTCCGTCTCCATCTCGACAAAACCGAACCCGCGGGACCTGCCGGTCTCACGGTCCGAGATCACTTCCGCACTTCGGACCGCGCCGTGCTTCGAAAACATCTCCTCCAACTCCGAGGAGGTGCAGGACCAGGGCAGGTTCCCCACGTAAATCTTCCGGGACATAAAAAACAACCTCAAGGACTCGGGAACCGGATCAAACCAAAACCGACTTGTCGACCATCGCCGGACGCACGCGCCTCGGCTCCCGAACGGACTGGAGTGCAGACGAAAGGTCAGTCGTACTGCCCAAGTTGTAACAGTTCGGGGCAGGGGAGACAACACCGGGGGGCTTGACAGGCCCGGGGGCGGAAAGAACCGGTCCCGCCGGGCCCCGATCGCAGATTCAGGCTGCGAAAAACCCGGGCGTTGGTAAGATTCGGGGGTCCGCACGCCGCCACGAGTCCGCCATGCTCCTGAAAGTCCTCCGGGCCAAGATCCACAAGGCCCGCATCACCGAGGCCAATATCGACTATGTCGGGTCGATCACGCTCGATCCCGACCTCCACGAGGCGATCGGCCTGGTGCCGGGGGAGGCGGTCCTCGTGGCCGACATCGCCAACGGCAACCGGTTCGAGACGTACGTCTTGAGCGGAGTCCGCGGCAGCCGAAGCGTGTGCGTCAACGGTGCGGCCGCCCGTCTCGTCCGCCCGGGCGATCACGTCATCGTGATGGGCTTCGGCTACATGACCGAGGAGGAGGCCCGGGCGACGAAGCCGAGGATCATCCTGCTCGACGACGACAATCGCATCGTGCGGTCGATCGAAGAGGGGCCCGGCCTGAAGGCCTGACGCCGACGCGTCGCAACGGCCCGCAGCAAAGCCCGTCACCGTTTCCCGGCGGGCCGCGTACCCGTAGCTGCCGCGAGGAGATAATCGCGGGCGAGGTTCACCTCGGCCGTGATTTCGGCGATCGATCCGTGGATCGGCACGCCCCGGGGCACCGGGTGCATGAAGATCTCGATCGGCCCCGTGAAGTTCATCGCCGACAGCTCGCGCATGAGCGGGCCGAAGTCGAACGGCCCGCGGCCGGGCATCTGCAGGAGCTCGTCCGCCTTCGGCAGCTTCTCCTTCGAACCCTTGCCGTGCTGCTGGGCGTAGACGAATTTCAGCTTCGACCCGAGGTCGCGGGCGATCGTCGCGACGAGTTCGCCATCCTGCGGCAGATGATGCGGCGCGAGCGCCACGCCCACGCGGTCATCCGCGGCGAGCTCGGCGAACCTGCGAATGGCGTCAGGCGTTTGAAGCAGTGAGTGGGAGTGGTTTTCGATCGCGATCACGCCCCCCGTCTCCTCGGCCGCTGCGATGCTCGGCCGAAGCTTCACCAGAAACGCCTTGATCGCAGCGGCGAGATCGTCGCGATCGAGGCCACCGTCGCCCGGGGCCATCGTCACGAGCACCGGCGCCTCGGCCCCGAGCTTCTTGGCGATCGCGAATTCGCCCGCCAGATTGAACGCGCCCACGATGTAGCAGGCGATGCCGCCGAGCCTCACGTCGGCCGCGGCGAGCATCTCCCGCACCTTCTCCACGCCGAGTGCGTCGATCTCCTCCCGCTGGCTGCCATGCGGCTTCGGCCAGAGATCGATCATCGTCGCGCCGGTCTTCCGCACCTCCGGCAGGATCTCAGCGAGAGGAAAGCTGCCGTAGAGCGCCGAGGCGAGGATCCACCGCGGCCGCCAAGGCTTTGAACTTTCGTCGGCGCAGGCCATGCCGGCGACCGTCGCCACAGCAGCCGAGCCGAGAAAACCCCGTCGCGTGACCGAAAAAGTCGTCATGTTCACTCCGGTAGCGGGCGGCCCTTGGTTTCGGGCAGTAGCCAGACGATTGCCGCGCCGACGAGGTAGATGCACGAGAGCCAGAGGCCCGCGCGTGGGAAGGCCTCCACCTCCACGCGGGCAGGATCGAGCCCCTGCGCGAAGAAGGCCACGAGCGGTGCCGTCTGGAGCGAGCCGATCGCCGCGAGCACGCGGCCGAAGTTGTAGGCGAAGCCCTGGGCCGTCGTCCGCACCGCCGTCGGAAAAAGCTCCGGCAGCACGAGCGGGTACCAGCCGTAGAAGCCGGCGGTCGTGACGCTTGCGAGCGTGGCCGCCGCGAGGAACGTGCCGCCGTAGGCAGTCGCACCGAGGTAGAGCCAGGCGATGCTCGCGATCGACGCCAGGCAGAGCAACGCGTAGACGATCCGCCGTCCGAACCGCCCCGCCGCGAGTGCGACCGCGATCGTGCCGATGATCGCGCCGATCCCCATCGCGATCTGCGTCGTCTCCTTCACGTGCCAGGCGGGCGCAGCCCCGGCAGCCACCGCCGTCTTGTCGAGCGCGATCGCCCACTTCACGACCCACTGGATCGAGCCCCACGTGCCCATGAGCGGCACGCCCGCGAGGCAGGCCGCCAGCAGCAGGTTGCGGAGCGTCGTGCGGGAGACAGTCGCCGAGATTGCACCGGCCGCCTGGGCCCGCGTGAGATACCCGCGGACCGGTCGCAAGAATCCGACGAGCGCGAGGCCCAGGCCCACGAGCGTGGCCGCCGCACCGGCAAGCGGGCTTCCCAGCCGCGCGGTCAGGCCCCCCGGCATCCAGACGCCCACGATCGCGAGCACCGCAATGCCGCCGCCGAGCACGCCCAAGAGATCGCGGGTGGCCCAGTGCGACGTGCCGCCCTGTGCCTTCGAATCCTCCCACCGCTCCGATTCCGGCACGACCATCCGAATGAAGAAGACCAGCAGCCCCGGCAGGGCGCCGGCCATCATCAGCAGCCGCCAGGCATCGCCGCGGGTGAGCCAGTCGACCGTGGCGGCGTCGAGGCCGAGGCCAGCGAGCCAGGTGCGGGCCGTCGCCACGATCGCCACGAGCAGAAGGCTCACGACGGCCACGAGCGCCATACCGGCGTTAGCCGCGGCGCCGATGATCCCTGCCAGGAGCGGCCGTGAGGCATCGGGCCAGAGTTCGCTCACGAGCGCCACGCCGAGGGCCCACTCGCCCCCCATGCCGAGGCTCGCCACGAACCGGGCCGCGGCGATCTGCCAGGCGTCGGTGGCGAAGCCGCAGACGCCGGTGAAGATCGCGTAGGTGAGGATGCTCGCGCTCATCGCGCGGACGCGGCCGACCTTGTCGCCGAGCCAGCCGAAGAGCACGCCGCCACAGGCGGCCCCCACGAGAAACACCGCCATGATCGACCCGAACCAGGCGTCCTTCACCGCAGGGTTGGCTGCCATCTCCGCGGCGAGCAGGTCGTCGAGCGCCCGCGGCCCCACGAGCGGAAAGAGCCCGATCTCGAAGCCGTCGAAGAGCCAGCCGAGCACCGCCGCAACGAGCGCCGCATTGCGGCCAAACGTGGAAGGGGCCTGGGGGCGTCGATTGCGGGAAGTCATACGCGGCCTGTTTTCGAAAGCTCGGTCGATTGCAAGAGGCGGTACAATGAGTCGACGTTAATGCTCGAAGCCATATGCCTCGCCCGAGAGCCGGTCATGTCGCAGGCCGTCACCATTCCGCCCGAGTCTGACGCCTCATTCGAGCGGTCGCTCGCGTCGCTGCGCGCGGCAGGGGCGGTTCGGCTCGACGACGCCGAGGCCGCGGCGCTCGCGGCAGCCGTCGATGGGATCGTGGCGGAGTCGGTCGAACTGTTCGGCTCACGGACCGACCCAGCGAGCCGGGGCGGCGATATTGACGTGCTCATCGTGACGAGTGCACCGCGGTTCGAGACGGCCCGGCGGGTGAGCAGCCGATTCTTCATGCACTGCGAGGAACGAATCGATGTCGTCGTGCTCGATCCAGACCGGCGCACGCCCGCCGAGGATGCGTTCCTGCAGTCGCTGCAACGCGTGAGGATCACATGACGGTCGAGCCGCTTCTCACCGACTCTCAAGTGAAGCTGCGGGCCGCCCTGGAACTCGTGTTCGCCTCGGCCGCCGGCTATGCACCATTCGCTCCGGGTCGCATCTACTCGCCGCAGGAGCGTGAACCATACGACGCCCTTAGCGACCGATTCCTGCGGGCCTTCGAGTCGAGCTTGAAGTTCTTTCGCACCTGGGAACGGGTTCGGGAGGCGAATGTTTCGGAGACATTTCGCGACCTGCTTCTGCGGATGGAGAAGGTCGGCCTGATCAGTGGTCTGGCGACGTGGATTGCCCTGCGGGATCTTCGCAACCGGGTCGTGCACGACTACCTGCCCGACGAACTCGCCGCCCTCTATGCGGCGATCATCGACGAAGCTGTACCGGAATTCCATCGCCTCGACGCGGCCATCACCGATCGGCTGCGGTAAAGCCGGAATCAGGCGGCTCACGCCTTCACCTCGAAGCCCTTCCGCTGCGGCCGCGAGAGGAGGGCGTCGGCCTCTGCATCAGAAACGAACCGCTCGGCTGCGGGATCCCATTTCAGGGGCCGGCCGAGCTTGCAGGAGATGTTGCCCAAGTGGCAGACCGACACGCTGCGGTGGCCGCTCTCCACGTCGGCGATCGGCTGCCGCCGGGCCGCCACGCAGTCGAAGAAGTTGCCCATGTGGTTGACGATCGCGTCGATCTTGCCCGATCGCTCGGGCCGCGTGCGGTTGTCGAAGTCGTAGAGCGTGAATGACTCGCGGGGCAGCGGCCGGTCCTTCAGGTCCTCGACCGGCTTGCCGGCGAGCGTGCCGCGATTGACGAAGATCCGCCCCTCGCTGCCGGTGAAGAGGATGCCGTTGCGACCGCGGTCGGCCACCGTCAACTCGACGCCATTCGCGAAGCGATACCGCACCGCATATTCGATCGGCACGTCGTAGCCGCCGACCGTGGTGGGATACGTCGCCTTGCCGTCGATTTCGACGGGCTCCGCGTTGATCGCCCAGCGGGCGATGTCGACGTGATGCGCGCCCCAGTCGGTGAGGTCGCCG
>JBBAVU010000003.1:0-28910 GCA_040397565.1 Pirellulales bacterium
GAGCGGTCGTTGGCGTAGACGACGTGGCAGCCGGTGCAGCCGCTCGAGCGGTAGTCGCCGGGCTGGTCGTTCGTTCCGAGGAAATTGAGCGTCGGGTCGAACAGCCGGGTCTTGTTGAGGCTGACGAAGACCGGGTCGGTGCGGTTCTCCGTCCCGAGCCCGCGGGTGGAGAGCCGCGTCCGCGGTCGGCCGTTCTCCTCGAGCCGCTCGGGGTTGCCAATCTCCGGCCGGAACCGACCGCCCCGCTCGAAGATGCGGAGGATGTTGCCCGGCTGCTGACGCTCGAACCGCGGCAGCGGATCGAGATAGCGGACGACCGCCTGGTAGTGCCGCTCGTCGTCGGTCGGCGGCGGCACCGTCTGCAGCCGCTGCCCGACGCCTTCGTGGCTGTAGCTCTCGCCGAAGCTCGAATGCTTGTTGGGGATCGACCCATTGTTGTAGAGGGCGGCGTTCCAGAGCATGCAACCGTGGGTCATCATGCTCTTCCGCACCTGGAGCACGATCGAGGAGTGGCAGCCGCCGCAGCTTGTATGCGCCACGCGGAGGTCGCCCGGGTTCACGAACCGCACGAACTCGGGCGACTCGTGGTTGAGGAGCGTGTAGGACCGCTGCGGGTTCGCCGATCCGGGCCAGTCCTCCGGATGCTTCGGATGGACGTGGGCCGCATGCTTCGTGGTGGCACCGGCGTCGCCGCCGTGGCAGTCGGTGCAGCCGAGCCGGACGTTGGGGCTGCGGTGCATGTCGCCGACGTTCTGGTGGCAGATGACGCACCCATGGCTCTTGAGCGCGGCCTGCGCCGCGGTCTGGCCGGAGAGATCGGGACCGAGATGCTCTTCGGCGAGTGGCAGCGGATTGGCCGGCTCGGTCGGCGGCAGCGGCACCGGCTCGACCGCGGCGGTCCGCACGGCCGGCGGCTCGGCAGCCAGCGGAGAGGTCGTCGCGACGACGGCCACGAGCATGGCCAGCCGGAATCCGGCAACGCCGATGGTGGCGGCTCGCGGGCGGGACGTCGAAACCATCCGGGGAACTCCATTTCGCCCGACGCGGTCGCTGAAAGTCCGTCGGGGTCGATCGACGCGGACTCCTCGAACCGCGCGGGATGATGGCTGGGCTGCCGTGGGGGAGTCAAGGAAGCAATGTCCGGCGAATGGCATCGGCGGCCGCCGGATCCGCACACGGGGCTGGCTGCGGAGGCTGCGCAGGATGCCGGCGGGTCGGCTTCGGCGGGAAGGCTGGTGAACCGGGCAGGGATTCGAGCGTAGAACAGGCTCTGGAGGCGAACACCGCCATGGCACGGCTGAACAAGGCATCATCGCCGTCGCTCGAGCGGCTCGAAGACCGCAGGCTGCTGGCGTTCGATCCATCGCCACAGGCCCAGGAGATGCTCGAGCACGTCAACCGGATGCGGATGAACCCGCAGGCCGAGCAGCAGGTGCTCTTCACGAGCCTCGCCCCGCTGCAAGCCCGCGACGCCGATGCGAACGCCGCGGTGCAGTATTTCAGGGATCCGACGGCTGCCGAGATCCGGTCGGAGTGGCCGGCGCTCCAACCGGCGGCCCCGCTTGCGTGGAACGAGAGCCTGTCGGCCGCGGCGACCGCGCATTCGCGGCTGATGATCCAGCACGACACGCAGTCGCACCAGTTGCCGGGCGAGCCCGACCTCGCAACGCGAACGCGCAACGCCGGCTACGCGGGCTACTCCGGCGTGGGGGAGAACGCCTTCGCCTTCGCGAAGAACGTCTTCCACGCCCACTCGGCCTTCGCGATCGACTGGGCCGTGCCCGATCGCGGCCATCGCACGATGATGATGGATCCGTCATTCAAGGAGTTCGGCGTCGGCCTCGAGAGCGACACGTCGGCGGCGACGTCGGTCGGGCCGCTCGTGGTCACGCAGAATTTCGGTAGCCGGTTCGTCGACAACGGGCCGTTCGTGGTCGGCGTGGTCTACCGCGACGCGAACGCCAACCGCCGCTACGACGCGGGTGAGGGGCTCGGCGGCGCGACTGTGCGGGTGGTCGGGCCCTCGGCGACCTTCACCACGACGACGATGACGGCCGGCGGCTACCAGCTGCAAGTGCCGCAGGGCACCTACACGATCACGGCCACGGGCAGCGGCCTGCCAGGCCTCTACCGATCGACCAACGTCCAGGTGGTCTCCGCGAACGTGAAGGTCGACTTCGATGCCGCCACGACGCCGTTCGCCGTCCGTCCGACCTCCCCGACGGGGGTCGTCGTCACGGTCGTGAATCGCCGCGCGACCGTGCAATGGACGCCCCCGGCGTCGAACGGCGGCCTGCCGATCTCCCGCTACGTCATCCAGTACTCCACGGACGGGGGCACGACCTGGCAGACTGCGAGGGTGGCGAGGGGCACGGTCACGTCCGCCCCCGTGCTCGGCCTGCAGTACGACGTCACCTACCTTTTCCGCGTCAGCGCCGGGAACCTCGCGGGCAACAGCGTCTTCTCGCGGCCGTCGGCCGCGGTGAAGCCGACGGCGCCGCTGATCGCGACGACGCCGACCTCCTGAACGGGGGCCGCGGCCGAGCCCGTCTCAAAGACGTCTTGCCCCGAGCACCGGGCCTCCCTACTGTCCCGGCGGTCCATGCGTCAGCCGCGGCCCGTGCGGCTCGCCATCCGTCCCGAGGGAGCCTCGTCGATCATGGTGCCACCCGCCACGACCGCCTCACCCACCGTCGCATCTCCGACGAACGCGAGCAGTTCCTCCCGCGAGCCGCAGGTCGCGGCGATCCGGCTGCCGCCGAGGCAGCCCCGCGGCCAGGCGCGGTACGACACGGCCGTCATCGGCCTCGGCTACGTCGGTCTGCCCCTCTGCCTCGCCTTCGCGAAGAGCGGCGCGTCCGCGCTCGGCATCGACACCGACGGGGGGAAGGTCGACGCGCTCGCCGCGGGCCGGTCCTACATCAAGCACATCGCCGCCGCCGACGTCGTCGCCGCGACCGCCGCGCGACGCTTCCGTGCGACCGCCGATTTCCGGGAGGCGGCCGAGGCCGACTCGGTACTCATCTGCGTGCCGACGCCGCTGACCGCGAACCGCACGCCCGACCTGGCCTACGTCGCCGACACGGCACGGTCGCTCGCGCCGCACCTCCGCCGGGGGCAGCTCGTCGTGCTCGAGTCGACGACCTATCCCGGCACGACCGAGGAGGTCGTGAAGCCGATCCTCGAGGAGGGGAGCGGCCTCGTCGCGGGCCAGGATTTCCATCTCGCCTTCTCGCCGGAGCGGGAGGACCCGGGCAACCCCCGCAGCCGGCTCTCCGAGGTGCCGAAGGTCGTCGGCGGCCTCACGCCCGCCTGCCGCGACCGCGCGGCCGAGCTCTACCGCCGGATCGTGAAGAACGTCGTGCCGGTGTCGAGCTGCGGCGTCGCCGAGGCCACGAAGCTCACGGAGAACATCTTCCGTGCGGTGAACATCGCGCTCGTCAACGAGCTCAAGATGATCTACTCGCAGATGGGGATCGACGTCTGGGAGGTGATCGACGCCGCGGCGACGAAGCCGTTCGGCTACATGCCCTTCTATCCCGGGCCCGGCCTGGGCGGCCACTGCATCCCGATCGACCCCTTCTACCTCACCTGGAAGGCCCTCGAGTATGGGCAGCGGACGCGGCTCATCGAGCTGGCCGGCGAGATCAACACGGCGATGCCCGAGTACGTGGTCGCCCGCGTGATCGACGCGCTCAACGACGCCGGCAAGCCCGTGCGTGGATCGCGGGTGCTCCTGCTCGGCCTCGCCTACAAGGCGAACGTGGACGACGACCGGGAGTCGCCGACCTACGCGATCATGCAGCTCCTCGAGAAGCGGGGGGCGGTCGTGGCCTACAACGACCCGCACGTGCCGGTGATCCAGGCGGGCCGCAGCCACCACGACGTGGCGGGCCGGAAGTCGCTGCCGATCACGGCCGACCACGACGTCATGGTCCTCTGCACGGCCCACGAGGAGTACCGCAGCTTCGACTTCGCCTCCCTCGGCGTGCCGCTCGTCGACTGCCGCAACTTCGCGACCCGCCGGCCCGCGGCCTACCACCGGGCCTGACGGCACCTTCCCCCTGGAGACGCTCGCCATGGCCAACTTCGCCCTCATCGGCGCCGCCGGCTTCATCGCCCCCCGGCACATGCAGGCGATCCACGAAACCAGCAACGACCTCGTCGCCGCGGTCGATCCGCACGACTGTGTCGGACGGATCGACTCCTACTTTCCGGACGCCCGGTTCTTCACCGAGATCGAGCGGTTCGACCGCTACCTCGAGAAGCTCCGCCGCGGGCCGGAGGAAGGCCGCGTCAACTACGTCTCCATCTGCTCCCCGAACTACCTCCACGACGCGCACGTGCGGCTGGCGCTGCGGGTGCGGGCGCACGCCATCTGCGAGAAGCCGATGGTGTTGAGCCCCTGGAACCTCGACGCGCTTTCGGACCTCGAGGCCGAGTATGGCTGCCGGGTCCACGCAGTGCTCCAGCTACGGCTCATCGAAAAGCTCCAGGCACTCCGCGAGGAGATCCGCTCGGAGCCCGCCGGCCGCCCCCACGACGTCTGCCTCTCCTACGTCACGCGGCGGGGCGCGTGGTACGACGTGTCGTGGAAGGGGGACGCCCGCCGCTCCGGCGGCGTCTCGATGAACATCGGCGTCCACTTCTTCGACCTCCTGCTCTGGCTCTTCGGCGAGGCGGGAAAGGTCGAGGTGCACCTCCACGAGCAGCGGCGGATGTCGGGGTTCGTCGAGCTCGAGCGGGCCCGCGTGCGATGGTTCCTCTCGGTGGACGAGCAGGATCTGCCGGAGAGCGTCCGGGCCGCCGGCAAGTTCGCCCACCGCTCGATGACGCTCGACGGCGAGGAGATCGAGTTTTCCGACGGGTTCACCGACCTGCACACCCGCGTCTACCGCGAGATCCTCGCGGGCCGCGGCTTCGGCGTCGAGGATGCGAGGCCGGCGATCGAACTCGTCCACCGGATCAACGCCGTCGAGGTGCAGTCGAACGGATCGCTGCACCCGCACCTCGCGGGCCGGCCCGCGCGGCGGCCGCGGGCGGTCTGCCGGAGCGGCTGAACCATGGAAACCCGCGGTACGTGCTCCACCGGGCCCGCGGCCGGCGTCAAGGTCCACGAGTCGTCCTACGTCGACGACGGCGTCGAGATCGGCGGCGGCACGCAGGTCTGGCACTTCTGCCACGTCATGACCGGCTCGCGGATCGGCCGCGACTGCCGCATCGGCCAGAACGTCGTGATCGGTCCGCGGGCGATCCTCGGCGACAACGTCAAGATCCAGAACAACGTCTCGGTCTACGAGGGGGTGACGCTCGAGGACGACGTCTTCTGCGGACCAAGCATGGTGTTCACGAACGTCGTCAACCCGCGGGCGCACGTGCCGAGGCGGGACGAGTTTCGCCCGACGCTCGTCCGTCGCGGGGCCACGCTCGGCGCCAACTGCACGATTCTTTGTGGCACGACCATCGGCCCCTTCGCGTTCGTCGCCGCCGGCGCCGTCGTCACCCGTGACGTGAAGCCCTACGCCCTCGTCGCGGGCGTGCCCGCGAGGCAGATCGGCTGGATGAGCGAACACGGCGAGCGGCTCGACCTTCCCGTCGAGGGAAGCGGGGCGTCCACCGTCGACTCCACCGGCCGACGGTACGAACTGGTCGATTCCGAGGTCCGCGCCGCTGCCTGAGCCTGCCGCCGTTCCACGAAAATCCGAGGGAACCACACCCATGCAGTTCATCGACCTGTCGATCCAGCAGGACGCGATACGGCCGGAGCTGGATGCCCGGATGGCGGCGGTGCTCGCGCACGGGCAGTACATCATGGGTCCGGAGGTGCGGGAGCTGGAGGGTGTCCTTGCCGCGTACGTGGGCGTCCGGCACTGCGTCACCGTCTCGAGTGGCACGGAAGCCCTGCTCGTGAGCCTCATGGCGCTCGGGATCGGCCCCGGAGACGAGGTGATCACGACCCCCTTCACCTTCATCGCTACGGCCGAGGTGATCGCGCTCGTCGGGGCCACGCCCGTGTTCGTCGACGTCGAGGCCGACACGGGGCTTCTCGATGCATCGCTCCTCGAACGCGAGATCACTCCCCGCACGAAAGCCATCATCCCGGTGAGCCTCTACGGCCAGCTGCCCGACATGTCCCGAATCAACCGCATCGCCGCCGCCCATGGCGGAATCCCGGTCATCGAGGACGCCGCCCAGAGCTTCGGGGCGACGCTCGACGGCCGGCGGAGCTGCGGCGTTTCGACCGTCGGCTGCACGAGCTTCTTCCCGAGCAAGCCGCTCGGCTGCTACGGCGACGGCGGGGCGATCTTCACCGACGACGACGCGATCGCCGAGGCGACGCGGATGATCCGCGTTCACGGACAGAGGGAGCGGTACATCCACGAGCGGATCGGCGTCGGCGGCCGGATGGACACGCTCCAGTGCGCGGTCGTCCTCGCGAAGTGGCCCCGGTTCGCCTGGGAAGTGGAGCGTCGCGAGCGGATCGGCCTGCGGTACACGCGGTCGCTCGCGGCGGCGGGCGGTTCTCCAGTCGAACCGGGATGGATCGAAGCCGCGACCGTTCCATGCAGTCTGGCACTGCTCGCCGTACGGCCGGAACGGTCGAGCGTCCACGCGCAGTACACGGTGGTCGTGGCGGATCGCGACGCGGTGCGGGAGAGGCTCACAGCCGACGGCATCCCGACGGCGGTGCACTACCCGCTGCCGATCAACGAGCAGCCGGCCTATCGAGCCGCCGCACGCGGCACGACCCCCGTGGCCGCCTGGCTCGCTGGGCACGTGCTGAGCCTGCCGATGGGCCCCGACCTCGCCACGGCCGACCAGGATCGTGTGATCGACGCGGTCGCGGCCGCCTGCGGTCTCGAGGGCGTCTCACCATTGCGGTTGGGCCGTCCTCATCCTGGTGAGAACCCGGTTTTTTCCCGGGAAAAAGCGGCCTGACGGGGGCCGCGGAGGGCGGAAAACGCCTCCTGAACGGCTGATCATGTCACCGTCCTGGTGAGAGGCCTCTGGAAGCCTCCTTCGCCGCCACGCGATCGGCCCGCGGCGAAAAGCCGCCGCTTTCCGCGGGAATTCCTCGCGTTCGAAAAATTTTTCTTCTCCTCCGCGCCGAGTGGCACGGCGCGTGCATTTCCCTTCCTGCGTCGCGAAGTGCGACGAGCAAGGAACCAAGAGCGAGGAGGTGCGTGATGATGGTCGTGGCGGTTGGTATCACGTCGGAGGATTTGCGAACAGCGGCTTCGCCGACGTCTCGTGGCGGCCGGTTGCCCGGGCTGTCGCGGTGCCTGGTCGTGACGGGTGACAACGGCTTCAGGAACCGCCTCCTGGCGGCGACGGAGCTTGGCGGCTGGCAGGAGTGTCACGCGCCGGAAACGGACGCCGATCTCCGCTCGGCCATCGAAGGCGACTATCGGCTCGTGCTGGTCGACGTCGCGAATCCGGTCGGTGACCGCGTCTCCGACATGGTCGAGCTCGCGGAGGAATTCGCCGCCCGGCCGGGAACGCTCGTCGTCATCTGCGGTCCCGAGGACGGCATCGACGAGGAGCTGTGGGCTCGCCAGCTCGGCGCCTGGGTCTACCTGCCCGGGGCGATCGCCGGTGACGGCCTCGTGTCGTTGTTCCAGGAGGCCGGCCGCCTTGGCGACCGTCGCAGTGCCTTCGTGATGTCGTGAGTTCGAGTCCAAGGATTTTTCACCAGTTCATTTCTCACCGTTCCAACAGGAACCCATTTCAAAGGAGCAGTCTCATGAGCACGTCGTGTGTGTCCTTCCGTTCCGAGTATGACAACGACTACGCGGTCGATTCCCGCGGGTCGTTCGAGAAGATCAGCAAGCAGAACAGGCGGCCCCAGTACCGCCGTTCGAGCACTCCTCCGGGCAGCGTGAACGGCATCCACAGGCGGAGCAACAGCCGCTGGACGTGGGGCCACGGCCGTGCCGCCCATTCGGCAAATCTCCGGGCCTTCGCCCGCTGTGCCCTCGTCGCAGTCGCGACGCTCTGTTCGACCGCAGCGTCGGCGGGCGTCCTCAGCGTCAACATCAGGTTCGGCAGCGCCACCGAGATGGACTTCGTACCGATCGGCAATCCCGGCAACGTCGGGAAGGCCATCTCCAGCGGCACCTTCGGCGCCGTGGCTGACCTGTACAACATCGGCAAGGGGGAGGTGACGAACAACGAATACGTCACGTTCCTCAACGCCGTCGCGGCGAGCGATCCGCTCGGCCTCTACAACTCTGCCATGAACTCGAGTGCGACGGGTGGCATCTCCCGGTCGGGTGGCAGCGGGAGCTTCACCTACTCCGTGAAGTCCCCCACCGCGGGCAACCAGCCGGTGAACTGGGTCTCCGTCTACGATGCGGCCCGTTTCACGAACTGGCTCCACAACGGTGCACCGACGAGCGTCGCCCCCGGGTCCGTGAACTCGATCCTCAACGCCGGTGCCTACACCCTCGCCAATGTTGAGAACCCGGGCACCGCCCTGGTCCGCAACATCGGAGCCCAGGCGTTTCTCCCGACCCGTAACGAGTGGTACAAGTCTGCCTACTACAGCCAGTCCCTCAATGGTGGCAGCGGTGGGTACTACAACTACGCGTCCGGCACGAACGCGGCCCCCACGGTGTCGACCAATCCGCTCGACACTGCGACGAACGTCGGCTACTACGGCCAGTCGAACCTGTCGATCCCGATGATCTCCGACGGGCTCGCCAACACGCAGAGCTGGTACGGCACGATCGGCATGCTCGGCAACGTCTCGGAATGGCTCGAGAACTCGACCTCGACGCAGGCCTACTGGATCGGCGGATGGTTCAACATGCCGACGGGCAACCTGAACAGCCAGAACTCGGGTTCCTTCGCCGGTTCCCTCCAGTCTTCCATGAACCAGTCGGGTGCCCAGGGCTTCCGCGTCGCCGCGGTGCCGGAGCCCTCGACGATCATGCTCGCCGTCCTCGGACTGGCGACGGTCGGCGGTGGAGAGATCGCCCGGCGGAGGAAGATGCGGGCCGCCGCATCGCTCGCCGCCTGAGCCTCGACCACGCAACGCGTTCGACGCCACGTCCCTCCCCGCGAGGGACGTGGCTTTTTCATGCGCCTTTCCACGCCCGCAAGCGACATTGACCCCGCGGCCGCCTTCCCCTATCCACCCTCTCCGAATCCTCCAGGAGCGGGCCCCGCGAGGCCCGGGCGACGATGACGGCATGCGCGGCGCCGGTTGGCTTTCGAGGCGAGTGCCTCATGACGAAGGAGCAGTGGCGTCAGGCATGGGCCCACCACCTGCCGAACTACCTGAACGCGTTTCCGAGAACGGGCTACCACCTCGAGATGCTCTTTCCGGACCGCTCGCTGCGGTTCCTGGAACTCGGCGGGGCGACGCTCCGCGATGCCAACTACCTCGCGACCCGCGGGTACGACGCGACCGGCTCCGACTACGAGGCGGATACGGTGCGAATCGCCGCCGATGCCTGCGGTGACACGGGCCTGAAGACGATGGTGCTCGACGCCTTCGCCACCGGCCTTCCTGACGACGCGTTCGACGTCACGTTCCACAACGGCCTCTGGGTCTGCTTCGGCTCCGACGAGAAGATCCGCGGGCTGCTCGCGGAGCAGGCCCGCATCACGTCGCGGTATCTCGTAGTCATCGTGCACAACGCCCACAACGAGCGGCTGCGGCGAACCTTCGCCGAGCGGGCGAAGACCGACCGCCTCTACGACATCCGGTTCTTCCGGCGGCCGGAGCTCGCCGGGCTGCTCGAGCCGTATGGCCGGACGACGATCCATCCCTTTGGAACGCGGCTCTCCAACCGACTCGTGCCGGGAGCCCTCTTCGGCGGGCTGCCCTATTCGCTCCGCCGCTTCCTCTACCGCCACCTCTGCCCGCACGAGCCACTCTCGACCTGGGAGCGGCTGCTTGCGATCACGGAACTCGACCGCCGCTGACCACAGTCGCTCAGGTCCCGCCGGCGAGAATCTCGCGGTAGCAGGCGATCCGCCTCGCTGCGATCGCGGCCCACGAGCACTGCCCGGAGGTGACCCGTGCCGTCTCGACGGCGGACTCCCACGTCACCGGCCGGGTGACCAGCCGCACGACAGCTTCCGCCAGGGCCGCGACGTCGCCTCGCGAAAACGTCTCCGCCCCGCACTCGATCAGTTCCGGCTTCGGATGCGGCTCCGGCACGAGCAATCGCGATCCGCACGCCAGCACGTGCAACTGGCTCACGCTCATGCTGTCGGGCCAGACGGCGAGGTCGCAGGCCCGGTAGAGACCGACCAGCTCACTGACCGGCAGGTAGCCGAGCAGGTGGGTGTTCCGGCACGACCTCAGGAGCCCCTCGCATGACCCCTGCCCGGCGAACGCGAAGTGGATGCCGGTCGCTTCGAGACCCCTGATGGCCTCGGCGAAAATTCCCATCCCCTTCGACTCCTCGAGACGCCCGGTATAGACGACGAGCGGGGCGTCGGCGGCCAGTCCGAGCCGATGCCGGACGTCCCGCCGGTTGGCCTCCCAGGCGGACCGATCTCCCGGACAGAACGTCTCCGTGTCCACCCCGAGCGGCATCGGCCAGGTGCGATCGGGCAGTCTCCCGTAGCGTTCAATCGCCTGACAGCGGGCCTCCTCCGACACGAAGAATACGCCGGCCGTCGTGCGGAGCACGCGACGGCCGATGAACGCCTGGGCCCGCTCGAGCAGGCCGGTGCCGGAGGCCGGGCTGTTGGGCATGTGATGGCTCACGACGAGCGGAACCGACAGCCGCCGGGCGACTCCTGCGGCCTGCCAGGTGAGCGGGGCCGAGATCCCGGAGGCCTCGACGAGGTCCGGCCGAAAGTCTGCGACCGCGCGGTGGAGGCCGCGAAGCAACACCCAACGCCGGATCACGAGCGACCGCAACCGCTGCACGTCGGTGCCGCCGTGGCGGTAGTCTCCCGGCGGAAACCGGCTCGGGCCGAAGCCGCGGGCGTACCGCTCGTTCCAGTCGGCCACGTAGAACTCCGGCTGGAACTCGCTCGTCACGACCCGCACGTCGATGCCCTGTTCCGCGAGCGCCGGCGGCAGGTCGTTCTCGATGTACGAGTGCCGTGGGCCAAACCAGGGGATGACCCAGCACAGCCGCAGCCTGCGGGATTGACCGGTCGCAAGCGGCTCAATCGGCATCGGCACGGAGGCTCCGGTAGAGATCGACGTAGCGTTCGTACTGGGTTTCGAGGCGGTACATAGCGGTGGCCCGCTCGCGGCAACGCGTCCTCGCGGCCTCGCGATCCTGCCCGGCGATCCGCTCGATCGAACGGGCTGCCGCCGCGACGTCGCCCCGGGGCACCACGGTGCCGGTACCCTCGTCGACCGCCTCCGGGCTGCCACCGCTGTCGTAGGTGACGACGGGCGTACCGCACGCGAGCGCCTCGAGATTCGTCACGGGAAAGTTGTCGGCGAGCGTCAGGTTCACGAACACCGCCGCACGCGAGTAGAGGGCCGCCAGTTCGGCGGTACTGTCGGTCCGCTGGATCGGGATGATGCCGTCCGGCAGCCGCGAGGCCTCCTTCGCGTTCACCCCGACGACGGCGATGTCGAACGTATCGCGCGGAAGGAGCGGCCGCAGGGCGACCACGTGATCGAGCCCCTTGCGGGGATCCCATTCGCTCGCCACGGCGAGGACGAGGTGCTTCCCCTGAAGCGGGTATCGCCGCAGGAGCTCACCGTCCGAGATCGGGCGGAAGGTGTCGACGTCGATGCCGTAGGGGATCGTGTCGCATGGATGGTGGCCCAAGAACGACCGCGCCGCCTGCGCTGCGAGCCAACGGGAGGGCGTCACGAGTTGCAGACGCGGCATGCCGCCAAATTCCCGCCGCTTGTCGGCCCAGTTGGCGGCCGACCGATCGGCGAGGAGCGACGCAGGATAGGTCCGGACCAGGGGGCAATGGTGGCAGCCGTCGATCCACCTCGTGCAGCCGGCCGCATCGAAGTAGCAGCAGTGTCCCGTGAACGGCCAGCAATCGTGCAGGCTCCAGACGACCGGCGTGCCTGCCGAGCGGAGGTGGCGGAAGAGCAGCGGGTAATCGAGGTAGTACCCGTGGAGGTTGTGGAGGTGCACCACGTCGGGCACGAGCCGCTCCAGGGCCCGCACGAGCCGCAACGTCGCCCTCCGCGAATGAAGCCCCTGGCGGTCGGCGAGTCGCGTGGCCGTCACGTGGACGAGCGTCCCAAGGCGGTCGCCGAGGTCGATCGTTTCGGAGGCGGACGGACGCGGGTGCCTGCCGAACGCGATCACGCTCCGCCATCCCGCGGCGAGCGCGGCCCTGCCGATCCCTTCGGCGATCCTGCCGGTGGACGTGTAGTTCACGACCGTGTTGATCTGCACGAGCGTCGGCATCGATCTTCCCGTCCGGCCACTCGGGCCAGGGAAATCTCCTCCCGCTTAGCGAACGGCCCCGGCAAGGGACTCATCAGTCAGGAGAAACGCATACTCCTCCCCGTTGGGCGACACGTGGAACAGCCGGTAGCCGAGCGACCGGAGCGTCGCGACCGCGTCCCGGGTGCGGCCGATCCCGATCGACGGGAAGCGGTGGTGAAACTCCACGAGCAGCTGCTGCGGCAGGAGCGGCTGCCGTTCGAAGTCGTCGATCACCCCGTATTCGGCCCCCTCGATGTCCATCTTCAGGAGGTCGATCCGCGATTGACCGAGCATCGCCGCGAGTGTGCCGAGCCGCCGAACCTCCCCCCGCACGCCCGTCCCGTCGGCCGCAGCACCGGGATCCATCGAGTGGGACACGTGCCCGGGGTCGGCGGGCGGACGAAACGATGCCTCGCCGTCGCGGTCGGCGAGGCCGTAGGGGTGCACACGGTAGTCGGCAGGCAGCTGCTGCGTGCGAACCCAGGCGAGCGACCGGGGCGTCGGATCGAAGGCGTCGATCGGCATGCCGTAGGCGTCATGGACCGCAAGGTCGAACGAGATGTCCTCGCCGATGCCGACGCACCAGACAACCGAACGCTTCGACAGCCGTTCGCAGGCGACGGTCCATCCGGCCGTCGGCGAGCCAAAGCGGCGGGTCGCAACCCGCACGTCGCGCCGGGGAAACCAGTCCCTGCCGGCGCACCAGCGTGCCCGGCGTTTGACGGCTTGTTTCAGGTCGTCGAGCAACGTTCGTTGTCCCTCGCACGGCGAACTGGCCGAGCCGCGGTATCGTCGTTGAAAGCGAAGCGAATCGGCAACCCCGGGATTCCTTCGCTTGCCGCGGATCGGGAAACCGGATTACAAACCGCGACTCGTGGTCATGACCATTCTCCCCGGTGTTCGCGAGACGCCTCCCTTGCCCGCCAACGAAGAACCGCCGAGCAAGCCCGAGGGTGGCCGCGGATGGCTGGAGCGGATTTTCACGCGGGAGACGTCGGGGGGCGAACTGCTGCGGCACGTCGACGGCCTGCGGTGCATCGCCATCCTCTGCGTGCTCGTCTACCACATCAACGGCTTCACGGTCGCAAAGACGCGGCATCCCCACGACACGACGGCCGACACCGACCCCCTCTGCCGCGTCTTCGCGGAGGGTCATGTCGGAGTTCAATTGTTCTTCGTGATCAGCGGGTTCATCCTCGCCCTGCCGTTCGCGCGGCAGCAGGTCGCCGGCGGCAGGCAGGTCCGCCTCGGGGACTACTTTCTGAGGCGGTTGATCCGCCTCGAGCCGCCGTACCTGATCGCGCTCGCGATCATGACCGCTGCGGCCGTGCTCGTGCAGGGGGAGCGGCTGTGGGATCTCCTGCCCCACCTGCTCGCTTCAACGGTGTACGGCCACTACCTCCTGTACGGCCGCGGCAGCGACATCCTGCCGGTGGCGTGGTCGTTGGAGATCGAGGCGCAGTTCTATCTGCTCGCACCGCTCCTGGCCTTCGTGTTCAAGCTGCCGACGTCGTCGCTCCGACGCTTCGCGATCCTGCTGGCGATCGTGACCGCAGGCGGGCTGCAGTCGCTGGCCGAATACCCCGCCCACTCGCCGATGCACGGATGGACGATCCTGAGCGCGATCCACTGGTTCCTGGCCGGATTCCTGCTCGCGGACTGCCACGTGGCCGGCGATCTGGAGGTTCCGCCGCGGTCGGGACCCTGGGACGTCGTCGGATGCGTCGCGTGGGCCGCCCTCTTCCTCGTCGTCCAGCAGCGGTTCCTTCTCCACGTGCTCGGGCCGCTCCTGACGCTCGTCGCCTACGCGGCCGCGTTCAAGGGACGCCGCACGCGTCGCCTGCTCTCGCATCCGGCGATCTACGTCGTCGGCGGCATGTGCTACACGATCTACCTCTACCACGGGCTCCTCAAGGCGGCGCTCGGCCGCGTGACGATCGGCCTCCACGCGAGCCGCTTCCTGGGAGTCGATTCGGCGGTGCAGATCGCGGTGCTCGTCCCGCCGATCCTCGCGATCTGCGGCGGCCTCTTCCTCGCCTTCGAGAAACCGTTCATGTCGCGGTCGCTCTTCGAAGCCGCCCGAAGGAAACTCGGGCTCTCCTGAGAAGACGGGCCGCGTCGCTCAGCGGACCGCCTCGAGCACGTCCGCGTAGAGCCGCCGGTCGGCGGCCGCCAGCAGGCTCGTGTTGTGCCAGAGGATCGAGAGCGTGCCGCCAAACCGCCGGCAGGTGGCGGCGAGACTTTTCATCGTCGCGAGACAGTCCACCGGCGAGAGCCCCATGTAGGCCGGGTCGAGGAGCGTGCGGTCCATCGCCACGAGCGGCTTTTCCCGGAGCGCGAGCATGCTCCCCGTGCGGAGGTTGAAGACCGGGAATTCCCGACAGGTTCCGGCCCGGAAGCCGACGTGGTCGGCAAAGCCGACGCTTGCATCGTAGTCGAGGCCAGCCTCCTCCCAGTTCTGCCACGTGTCGGGGCTTCGCCACCGCAGGTAGTGTTGCCGGCCGCCCCAGCGGTCCTGGCGGACTCCGAACCGGTCGCACGATCGCTTCAGTCGCTCGAACTCGTCCCGCGTCCGCGCCACATCGAGGAACGTCTCGTAGCCGGGGTGCAGACCGATGCGGTGGCCCCGCGAGTGGATCGCCGAAATGAGCCCTCGAATCTCCGGAGCCTCGAGGTCGTACGTGGCGTCGAGCGGGCAGGTCCGATCGGTGGCCATGAAGTAGAACTCCGCGACGGCTCCAGCCCGCTCGCTCGAGTCCATGAGAAATCCGAACGTGTTGCCGGGATCGATGTCGTCCCGGCGGAGAAGCCGGCTCGCGAGGCGACGGGCGGCCCGCGATGGCGAGCGTCGTACGAACAGATCGCCTGCCGCGCCGCGGAGGAGCCTGTCCAGCGGCACGCCGCAGCCGAGGAACGGCACGTCGACGTCGTGGCTCACGTGGAGCGCATAGCGATGCTCCCGTCGCTGCAAACCCGGCCGCAGTCGCAGGATCATCGACCACAGGATCTCGACGTACTCGTCGACGAGCGGCCGCTCGAGGAACGACTCGCGGAAGGCGAGCGACGCCGTCGCCGAAAACCGGCCGAACCGGTCGTGGACGACCCCTTCGACAGCCTCCTCGTAACGGGCAAGCAGGAAGAAGATCCCGCCGAAGATGTCAATCGGAAGGTGCAGGTCGCAGTCCATCGGAGGCCGGCCGTCGGCCGCGAAGAGCACCGGCAGATCGGGCCCCGAGGTGGCGGACCCCGGTGGCAGCCGCCAGTGTCCGAGCGGCGAGACGGGCAACGAGTCGCGACGGAGCCACCGATCGTCGGCCGTACGAAGGAACCGATCATCCACGGCCAGGACCGCCGGTGAGCCGCAGCCTCCACATTCGATCCTCACGTGGTCGATCGAGGGATCTTCCGCTGCCTCGTAGTCGACCCCGAGAAACTCCCGAAACACGACGTCGAACGCGTACCTTCGCTCTCGCGGACGCCCCGGCGGATGGGAGATCCTGAGCGTCATCGGGAGCGGGCTCACGCTGCCTTGCACGTCACGGCGGAAAAGCCGCGGCGAAAGCGACGGATCATCTCGACGCCGCAGAAACGGATCGCGGCACCTGCATCCGGATAGAGGACGATCCGGGCTCCGCTGAGGCTTGCGGATCGGCAGTGCTTCCATGCCTGCCAGAGGAAGCCCCAGCGTCCCCGAGCCATCGCCGCGAGCAGCGCGAGCCGGTCCACCCAGACGAGCCGCACGTCCGCCGCAGGTGACGCATCGCTCGACCTTGGATCGTCGCGGTCGAGATACCGCTCGAGCAGCCGGTTTCCGCAGCCGTCGATGAAAAGTCCGTGCTGCATCCAGAAACGCATGTTCAACTCCAGCACGTGGTGCATGCCGCGACGACGGTCTTCCACGAACTCCAGCTCGAAGGGTCCGCGGTAGCGGAGCGCGTCGAGGATCGCGACCGTGCGCGGCACGAGACCGCCGGGATCCGGGATCGTTTCCACGACGACTCCGGTCGTGAGCCTTCCCCCCTGCCCGAGCAGCTTTCGCGTGGTGAGGAACAGGTTTCGCGAGTGGTTCAGGGTGTCGAAGAAGCCGCAGGTGGAGACGACGTCGGCGTCGGGCATGAACTCCTGAACGAGGAAATCCTCCGCGTCGAAGCCGGCCCTATGGATCGCGAGGCGGGCGTCGGCATACTCCTCCGCGGTCGTGCAGACCCATCCGCGAGGGAGCTTCCGGCCGTTCCGCCAGGAGGCTCGCGGCTTGACGACGCACGGCAGCACCGGCGGCCCTTCGGAAGCTCCGTCGGTCATCGTCCAGAAAGGCACGGGAGATTCCCCCATGCCGCCCATCAACTCCGAGAATGCCAGCTTGTCATCGGGATGCAGCTCGAGATTCCTCGGGTAAAAGTGGCATTCTTCGCGATTCGTCTCGAGATACCGCATCAGCGTGTCTTCCTCGGTGAAGAAGACGACGTCGTCACGGCCGGGCTCGACCTCTGCTCTTCCGATCAACGCGGGCTCGGGGTGCAGTGAAACACACTCGAGCCCCAGCTGCTGCAACCCCTTCCGGATGCTCCACGCATTGATGTGCCCGCTCGACGCAAAACACCGCACTGGTCTCGTCCTCCGATGAGCCTGTCCGATGAGCCTCGTGGTGCCCGACCCGGTTCGCAGGAACTACCAAATTCACCGGCGTGCCCGCAACGCGTTCCCACGCCCCCCACCCGGCCCACCTTGCCGGAAAATGGGCTGGCGGCGAAGTCGGGTGCGCGATATCGCTCCTTGTCTTTCCGGTCGCCTGTCCGTGCCGTGCGGCCCCGAACCGCTCGTCCCTCACCCAGAGTCCGATGGCACTCGCCCCCATTCTCTACGGTGCGATTCTCGCGGCCGCCGCGTCATACCTGGTCCTGGTCCGCAAGCGGCTCGACCTGACCTCGTATCTCTTCGCCTTCTTCTTTCTCTACCACGGGCCGGCGTTTTTCCAGTACCAGGCGGCGATGCGGTACCCGCGGGAATACGAGGTCATCGCCGCGGCCCTGGCCCTGGCGGTCGTCGCGTTCGCCGTCGGCCGCGTGTCGGTGTCGGCGATGCTGAAGCGGCTTCCCTCCCGGCAGGATTGGTTTCGCGAGCCCCTGCACGACACGCCGAGTGAAAACCTCGTCCTCGTGGCCGCCGTCACGATCATTTCGCTCGTGGCGGTGATGAACCTGCTCTTCTTCGGAGCGGGGGCCCGGATCATGCAGGGATTGAGCCTCAGCGAGCTGGACCTCGTCGCCGGCGAGTACTCCCGGCTCAGGCGGGAATCCATGACGACCGAATCGGCGGGCGTCTGGGCCGTCGCCTTCACCTACCTCTGTCGCTGCGGCCCCGGCCCTTTCTTCGCCCTCTTCCTGATCGCCCGCGCTCGTTTCAGCCCCACCCCGGGCCGCGTCGCGGCAGCGGCCGTGTTTGGCTCGCTGATTTTCCTATCGCGGGCCTCCTCCCTGGCGAAGTCGGATGCCGTCTACTTCATCGGCCAGGTCGCCCTTCTCTGGAGCCTCACGAACCCCCGCTCGTGCCGGTTCGACTGGCGTCTCTTCGCGACGGGAGGAGTCGTGCTCGGCGGACTCCTCTTCGCCTACACCCGCTTCACCGCCGCGGGCAGCCTCTGGCAGGCGATGGAACTCATCTACTGCCGCGTCACCGAAATACCCAACCTCTGCCTGAACATGCACTTCGAGGTCTATCCCGACGTCATCGACCACACATACGGCATGAACATACGGCTTTTGCACTCGTTGTTCTCGTGGGGCGAGGTCTACGTCCCGGCCCACGCCCTGCTCGACGAGAGCGGCGGAAACGCGAACACGATCTTCATCGCCGACGCATGGGTCGATTTCGGGTGGACCGGCGTCGCGGTGGCGGCGGCCATCGCCGGAGCGGTGATCGGCTGGGCGGATCGCATCGTCCGCGAGCGGCGTGACACGATGAACGTGGCGCTGTTCGCATCGCTCTTGTTTCCCGTCCATTCGCTGATCAGCACGTCGCTCGTGACCTGCCTGTTCGGGTTCGGGCTGCTGACGCTGCCGCTCATGTGCTTGACGATCCTCCGCAGGCCGGCACCGGCGGCCCGATCGAACGACATCGCCGCGATCCGCGGGAACAATCTCCCGAAAGCGAACTATGCGACTGCTTGACATCTGCCACGTCTACCCGCCCGAACACGCGCCGGCCGGCGTGCAGGCCCGCGACTTCGCGGAGGACCTCACCCGCATGGGGCACGAGGTGACGGTGCTCACAGGCTGGCCGAACCATCCCGGCGGCAGGCTCCATCCGGGATGGAAGGTCCGCTTCCGTGAGGTCTCCCGGGCCGACGCGGGCTTCACGCTCGTCCGTTGCGGCCACTCGATCCACCGTGGATTTCAGATGCTTTCCCGCCTGTGCTACTACCTCACATTCGCGGCGAGCACGTTCGTGAACGGACTGCTCTGCCGCCGGCCGGACGTCGTGTTCTGCGAGTCGACGCCGATCTTCGGGCCGGTCGCGGCTCTGCTGCTGGCGCGGCTGCGCGGGGCGAAGTTCGTCTACCGGATCCACGACGTGCACCCCGAGGCCGCCCTGAACGCGGGACTCATCCGGGCCGGCCTCGCCTACCGGCTGCTCCGCGGACTCGACACCTGGGTCTGCCGGCGATCCGACCTCGTGCTGCCCCTCACCGACGGCATGCGACGCTGCCTCCTCGAGAGGGGTCTGCCGGCCGATCGCGTGCTGGTCGCCCGCCAGTGGTTCGACGGCGCAAAGGTGACCCCGGGCCCGCGGGACAATCCCTGGCGGCATGCCCAGGGCATCCCGACGGACCAGTTCGTGGTGCTCTACGCGGGCACGATCGGCTACATCAGCGGCGCGCAGGTCGTCGTCGAGGCCGCAGCCTCGCTGCGTGACCGTTCCGACATCCTGTTTCTCTTCGTCGGCGATGGCCCGGTGAAGGAGGAATGCAGGAAGCTCGCCGAAGACCGGGGGCTCACGCAGGTGCGGTTCCTGCCGTTCCAGCCGGCCGAGATGCTCTCCGACGTGCAGGCGACCGCCGACGTCGGCCTGGTCACGCTCCTCGATCGATCCGGCGACACGTCTGTGCCCTCGAAGGTGCACGGCTACACGGCGGCGGGCAGGCCCGTGATCGCGAGCGTCCGAGCCGATTCCGCCACCGCGGAGACCGTGACGGAGGGCGGCTTCGGCGCGGTCGTTCCGCCCGGCGACGCAGGGGGCCTCGCGGAGGCCATCGTCGCCCTCGCCGACGACCGCGAGGCGGCCGCCCGCCTTGGCGACAACGCCCGCCGCTTCTTCGCGTCGCGGTTCGATCGTTCGGCGGGCACGGCTCGTCTCGAGGAGATTCTCGCGGTGGACGTCTGCAGCGAACGGCCGGCGACGGGGGCGGGTCGCGAACCGGCGGTGCTCGTGCGGCCGGCCGCGTCGGCCGACCTCGAGCGAATCGTCGCGGTCCACGCGTCCGCTTTCCCCGGTTTTTTTCTCACCGCGCTCGGGCCGGCCTTTCTGCGGGCCTATTACCGCGCCGTGCTCGACTTCGACGCCGGCTGCATGCTCGTGGCCGAACTGGAAGGCCGCGTGGACGGCTTCGTCGCCGGCTTCGCCGACCCGCGGCGGTTCTACGCCGTCTTCCGGCGAAAGCCGCTGGAGTTCGCGCCGGCGGTCCTGGCGGGACTGCTTTGCCGGCCGTGGCTCCTCGGCCGCATCGTCGCCCGTGTCGGGTCCGTCCTCCATCGCGGCCGCGACGAGCGGCAGGATCCTGCGACCGGCGCTGCATGCGAGCTGTCCTCGCTGGCCGTCGACCCGCGGGCGAGACGGCGTGGGATCGGCCAGAAGCTCGTGGCCGCCTTCGTCGCCGAGGCGCGAGGCCGGGGGCTCGACGTGGTCCGGCTGACCACCGACGCCCGGGGCAACGATCCGGTCAATGCGTTCTACGCCAGCCTCGGTTTTCAGCTGGCATCGTGCGGCGCCGGCGGACACGCGAGGCCGATGAACGAATACGAGCTTCCTCTTTGGACCAGGGGCCTGCGACACGCAGGATGACCGCCATGAAGCGATTGATCGACATCGCCGCATCGACTGTGGGAATCGTCCTTCTCTCTCCGCTCCTGCTCGTGGCGGCGGCGCTGGTACGTCTCTCGTCGCCGGGCCCCGTGCTCTTTCGCCAGGAGCGGATCGGCAGGGGATTCCGCCCGTTCACGATCTACAAGTTTCGGACCATGGTCGTCGATGCCCCGAAACTCGGTGCCGCGATCACGTGCGGCGACGACCCGCGGATCACCCGCGTCGGCGGGTTTCTCCGGAAGACGAAGCTCGACGAACTTCCGCAGCTTTTCAACGTGCTCCGCGGCGACATGAGCCTCGTGGGACCGCGACCCGAGGTGCCGCGGTACGTGGAGATGTTCCGGGAGGACTTCGCCGAGATCCTCGCGATTCGTCCGGGAATCACCGACCTGGCGTCGATCACCTACCGCAACGAGTCGGAGATCCTCGGCCGGGCACGCGACCCGCAAGCCGAGTACGTCGGACGGATCCTTCCAGACAAGATCCGCTTGGCGAAGGAGTACCGTCGCCGGTCGTCGGTGCTCTTCGACCTTCGCCTGATCGTCCGCACCATCGCGGCGATCGCCAAGCCGGAAACCACGAGGGAACCCCTCCCATCATGAACACCCCCGCCCCCATGACAGTGCCGTTTTTCCGACCGTCGCTCTCCGACGACGAGATCGCCGAGGTCGTGGCCTGCCTCCGGAGCGGCTGGCTCACGACGGGCACCCGCACGAAACAGTTCGAAACCGACTTCGCCTTGGCCGTGGGCGGCCGCCATGCCGTCGCCGTCAACTCCTGCACGGCCGCGCTCCACCTCGCCGTGGAGGCGATGGGCCTCGGGCCCGGACAGGCCGTGCTCGTGCCGACGATGACGTTCGCGGCGACGGCCGAGGTGGTCCGCTACCAGGGGGCGGTGCCGCTCCTGGTCGACTGCGACCCGGTCACGCTCAACATCGATCTTGCCGACGCCGCCACGAAGATCCGCTCGCTCCGCGAAGGCCGCACGCCCCTCGACCCCGGCCTCGAGGTCGTCGGAATCATGCCGGTGCACCTCGGGGGCTTCATGATCGACATGGACGAGGTCGGCGAGTTCGCGAAAGAGCACGGCCTGTGGGTGGTCGAGGATGCGGCCCACTCGCTTCCCGCGGCCTACCGGAGCCATCCGCGGGCGGCCTGGCGACGGTGCGGCGAGGGGACGGCCGCGGTGACCTGCTTCTCGTTCTACGCGAACAAGACGATCACGACGGGAGAAGGGGGCATGGCCGTGACCGACGACGACGAGATCGCGGCGAGGCTGCGATGCATGTCGCTCCACGGCCTGTCACAGGATGCCTGGAAGCGTTTCAGCGGCGGGGCGTGGGATTACCGGATCATGGCGCCTGGCTTCAAGTACAACCTCACCGACCTCGCCTCGTCGATCGGCATCCACCAGCTACGGAAGGCCGAACAGTTCCGGCGGACGCGGGAGGCCCTGGCCGATCGCTACCGGGAGGCGTTCTCCGACGTGCCCGAGGTCGAACTGCCCGAGGGGCATCCCGACCGCCTGCACTCCTGGCACCTCTTCCCGCTCCGCCTCCGGCTCGATCGTCTCTCGATCGATCGGGATGCCTTCATCGAGGAGATCAAGGCACGCGGCATCGGGTGCTCCGTGCACTGGCGGCCGCTCCACCTCCACCCGTACTACGAGGAGACCTTCGGCTGGCAGCCGGGCGATCTCCCGGTGGCCTCGCGGGTCTGGCCTCGGCTCGTGAGCCTGCCGCTGTTTCCCGGAATGACGGAGGCCGAGTTCGGTCACGTGGCAGCCGGCGTGCGGGCCGTCTGCCGGGAACACGCGGCGCGAGGCATGGTCCGCCGCGCGGCCTGAACCCGCCTCCCGCAGGCCTCGCGTTCCGCCCGGCATGCCCAGACCGCCGGGCCTGCGCGAAGTGTGCTCTCCGTGGACTGCTCTGGAGCCCCGCCGCGCGCGAGCGTATCACGCTCTGCCATGGCCACTGCAAACCCCACCGCGCCGGTGGCACCACGCCGATCCGCGCAGGGCTCGCGACATCTCCTGAACCTGCTGGCCACCGGCGCGACGCAGATCATCGACGCCATCGTGCCCACGGCAATGGTCCTGATGATCGTGAACTTCTACGGCCTCGAGCCGCTGGGGGATTACTGCGTGGCCATGGCCTTTGCAAGCATCGCGGCCCTTCTGTGTGGAACCGGCCTCGCGACCGCCGTCTGCTTCGACGTCGCCGCCTCGCCCGACGACCCCGAGTCGCAAAACGCCTCGCTCATGGCGGGCACGCTCGCCCTGGCGGCCGGCTTCGCGGTCGCCCTTCCCCTGCTGGCTTGGGCGGCGTGGCTCGTAGGTCATGGGCCGGTCATGGTCGGACTGGTCGTCTCGCTCGCCCTCGGCTACGGGCTTCGGGCGCTCGGCGGCATGTTCAACGCGGCGCTCCGCGGCAGGCGAGAGATGCAAGTCGCCATCTGGCCGACCTTGCTCACGCTCCTCATGGTGGTCGTGGCCGTGCTGCCGATGCTTTTCATGCGAAGGCCGCTCGCGCAGGTCGCCGTCGCCTGGTCCGCCTGCCAGATCTGCCTGCCCGTCTGGCTTTTTTTCTCGCTGCGACGCCGGGGATTGGCGAATTCTTTTCGCGGGGTCGGCCGACGACTCGGGCAGCTCGCCCGGTCGTCGTGGATCCTGACGCTGGAGTCGGTCGTCTTCCGGGCGGGACTGCAGCTTGCGATCGTGCTCCTGCCGCTCCTGATCACGAGCCGGGAAATCGGCCTGTACAACGCGGCGGCCAAGCCGTTCCAGTTCCTCGTCCTCGCCAACGACTGCGTGATCCAATTCTTCCTGCCTTACCTCGCCGCGGTGCCGCAGGGCTCTCGGGACGAACTCGAGGCGCGTCTGCAGCAGTTCCACAAGCTGGCGTTCTTCTTCACGGCCACGACGCTCGTCCTGGTCGCGGTGTTCTCCTCGTCCATCGCCTCGCTGCTCTTCGGCGAGACCGGCCCGACCGTCGCCCCGTTCATGGCGGTGCTGGCGTTTGGTTACATCCTCTACTACACGCCCCCCTACTCGAGCGTTTTCAAGTCGATCGGGAAATCCCGGCTTTCCGTCATGTGCGGCGTCGCACAGACCGCCACGATCCTGGCGGCGCTGCCGCTTCTGGCACCCCCGTTCGGCGTGTGGGGGGTCGTCTCCGCCTCCTGCCTGGCGTACGGCGTCTACTGGGTTCTCGAGGTCTGGCTCTACCGTGAGAGCCGGCTGACGCCCGTGGTCGGGGTCGAACGGTACGTCGTCTTCCTGCTGTTCAACCTCGCCTGCGGGTACCTCCTGGAGGCGTCCGTCGGTGGCGTCGCGGCGATGGCGATCTTCCTGGCAGTCGCGGCGATCGCTTCGCTGGGACTCTACTGGACTGGGCAGGAACGCCGGTTCGCGATGGCGATCGCGTTCCCGAAGACGGCCTGACTACGCCCATGCTCCGATCGGCCACGCCGGCCGGACGATTCCGAGGGCGTGATCAGGCGGCGGCGAGCGTTCGAGAGGGTTCGACGACCTCGGGCAGGCGTACCGGACGCGGCGAGTCGGGCCCGATCCGACCCGCGACCACGACGGTCGGCTCCGGCACCTCGGCCCCGCCGACCCTGATCGTCGCCGGAATGCCGCTCGAACCCGGCTCGTAGTGCGGCACGAGGCTCGCAAGCACCTGCCGAACGACGTTGGCCGGCGAGTTCACGATCCGGCCGAGCTGCTCGACGACCTGCGTCGCGTCGAGGCCGATCGCCTCGGGCCGCGCCGCCACGATCTTGGGATGGTCCGTGGGCTCCATCGCCTCGACGTCGGCATCGAACAGCTCCTCGTAGAGCTTCTCTCCCGGCCGCAGGCCGGTGTACTGGATCTCGATGTCCCGGCCCTCCACGAGATTCGAGAGCCGGATCATGTCGCGGGCGAGATCGGCGATCCGTACCGGCTCCCCCATGTCGAGGACGAACACCTCTCCCCCGCGGCCCATGAGCCCGGCCTGGAGCACGAGCCGCGACGCCTCCGGAATCGTCATGAAGAACCGCTCGATGTCGGGGTGCGTGACGGTGACCGGGCCGCCGCGGACGATCTGCTCGCGAAAGAGCGGCACGACGCTGCCGGCGGAATCGAGCACGTTCCCGAAACGCACCGTGATGAACTTCGTCGCGGCGCCGGGTGCGACCGAACGGACGAGCATCTCGGCGAGCCGCTTGCAGGCCCCCATGACGCTCGTGGGATTCACCGCCTTGTCGGTGGAGATCATGACGAACGTGTCCACCTTGGCGGCGGCGGCGGCGCGGGCGAGCTTGGCACTGGCCAGCGAAATGTTCTTCACCGCCTCGCCCGGGTGCGACTCCATGAGCGGCACGTGCTTGTAGGCGGCCGCGTGGAAGACGATCGAGGGCCTCTCTTCGCGGAGGATCGCCGCCATGCGGGTCGTGTCGGTGATGTCGCCGATGCAGGGCGTGCACTCCACGCTGGGAAACCCGCGGTGCAGTTCCCGCTCGAGCCAGAAGAGGCCGTTCTCGTTGCGATCGACCAGGACGATCCGCCCCGGCGCATGCCTCGCGACCTGGCGGCAGATTTCCGAGCCGATGCTGCCAGCCGCGCCGGTGACGAGCACGGTCTCCCCCGCGAGCCAGCCGCCGATGCCGTCGAGGTCGATCTCAACCGGCTCACGCTTCAAGAGGTCGCCGATGTCGAGCGGCCTCGGCTGGACGTGCAGTCCGCCGCTCACGAGCGTCTCGATCCCCGGCACGATCCGCACGCGGCAGCCGGCGGCGGTGCAGCGTCGCTCGATCGCTCGAACCTGGCGGCCGGCGAACGTCCCGGAGACGAGCATCACTTCGTCGATGCGATGCCGAACGAGCAGCCCCTCGAGCTGCTCGGTCGTACCCACGACCGGCACGCCCACCGTGGCGCGACCGACGAGCTGCTTCTCGTCGGGCGTCGCGACCATGCCGACGATCCGCCGGCTTGAATCCTGCGAGCCGTTGACGGTCCGCACGATGGCCTCGCTCGACAGGCAGGTGCCGACGAGCAGGCAGCGGCTCGCGCCGTTCTGATGGCGCCGCCGCAGGATGTCGTGCAGTTCACAGGCGGCGGCGCGAATCCCGGCGAGGACCGAGATGGCGGCGAGCCAGTCGATGATGGCGACGCTCCGCGGCATCGGCATCCCGATGACCGCGGAGAAAGCGGCCGCCAGAAGCGTGCCCGCGGTCACCGCACCGACGAGCCTCCAGAGGTCGTCGCGGGTCACGCCCCTGATGCTGCGGCGGTGGAAGTCGGCGAGGATGAGCACCGCCCACTGCACCGGTACCACGATTCCGAGCGACGAGCGAAGGCTCTCCGACTCCAGGTCGTCGAGCCGCCAGTCGAACCGCACGAGGTAGGCGGCCAGCATGGCGATCGCCAGCGAGAACAGGTTGACGGCGGCGCGGGCCGCATCGAGCCTGGACCATCGGGCAAAAGCCGCGAACAACGGCGACGGCAGAATCGAATCTCGCATGGCCGTGGGCAATCCGGGATGGAGGAAAAACCTTGCCCTTGAGATCGGCACGACCGTTGCAGTTTGTTCAGGCTTTCCAATCGGAATTACCGCTGTTTTCCACCCCCCCCCAGCTAGTGCCGGATCGTTTCGGCCGGCGTCGCCCCGGACACCTGAACCACGCCCTCTCGCCGCTCGCGCAGCTTGCCCAGCTTTTCCAGCAGGTCTTTCCTGTCCGGACGCCGCAGAAGACACCACTCCAACTCCCGTCGGGCGACCACCCAATCCTCGACGGCGATCGCGGCATCGGCCGACAGCCGGTGGGCGTCGAACGAGGAAGGGTCGGTGCGCACGGCCGACTGGAAGGTCGCCAACGCCTCTGGAGTCCTTCCCAGCCGTTGCTCGAGCACGCCGGCTTCGAGGAGCAGCCGACAGGAGGTCGCGGGCTCCGCCCGCCACTCGTCTGCGGTCGAGAGCACCCGTGCAAGCCGCCGCTCCCGCACCTCCTTGAGCGCCTTGGGGGTCTCGCGGACAGCCCAGGCTGCATCGATCGCCCGAAGTCCGGCGAGGTCGGGCTCGAGCAGGTCGCATGCCTCCGCCGAGGTCAGCCGCGGCAGGAGCAGCCTGATGATCCTCGCCCGCTGACGCGGATCCGCCGCGAAGCTCGCCCGCCACAACTCGTTCGCGCGGACCATGTCGCCATCGAGGGCAGACTGGCTTGCCGCCTCGAACAACACGAGGGCATCGGACGGCCTCACGACCATCGCCTGCGCGACGAGATCCCGCGAGGCCTCCGGCCGGCCGACCAAAAATGCCAGCTGCGCAAGCACGCACCAGCTCTCGCCGGAGAGCGGCGAGATCCGGATCGCCGCCGCCGCATCGTCGAGGGCACGCTCGAGATCGGCCGCCGCGGGGCCAGCGGCCCGGCGAACCCAGGCGACGACTTCGTCCGGCGACGCGAATCCCCCCTTGCCGGCGGCGAGCTTCAGATCGACGAGTCCCAGCGACCTGCCCGACAACAACCGCGACAACCCGAATCGCTCGAGCCTGGCCAGGGCGAGAGCGGCACGGGCTCGCGGGTGATCCGGCCGCAGCGAAGCGCACCGCTCGAGCGACGCGATCCGCACGTCGAGTTTCTCGAGCAGCGGGGCCGCCGCATCGGGTCTGGCGGCATAGCCCGGTGCCGCCAAGCCCGCCGCAGCCGACTCGATCTGCCGGGCGAGCTTTACCGACTCCTCCCAGAGAGGCTCCGCGCGGGCGGCGGCGATCTGCCTCGCCGCGGTCCCGCAGAGGAGGAGCGCGACGCCCGCACCGGCAACGGCCGCCGCATGACGGCCGAGCCGCAGGTCGATCGTCGGCAGCCGGGCGATCCGCCGCGACGCGAGCGCCACGCCGCAGCCGCCGAGCGTCACGAGCAACGTCGAGCACGCCGGCACGTACCAGGTGAAGTCGGCGAGCGAGTGGGTCACGCCGGCCGCGAGTCCCGCCGCCACCACCGCACCGACCCGCCGTTCCGGCTCATCGCCACGCGCGAGCAGCGCCCAGGCGGCGGCCATCGAGATGGCGATCGCGATCAGGACGACGGCCAGTCCGATGAGCCCGGTTTCGACGCCGACGTTCAGGAACCCGTTCTCCGCGTGGGTGAACACGATCCCGGCGGTGGAAGGCATCGCGAGCGGCGCGACGTCGGCATGGCTTCCGGCCCCGGTGCCCAGCCAGGGAAAATCACCGATCGATCGGCACGCCGCCTGCCAGACGGCAAGCCGCTCGAATCCGCCGCCCGCCTCCCCTCCTACCGCGAGGGCCCTGCCGAGGACTTCGAAGCGGCCCACGAGCCGATCCCAGCCGTGGATGCCGGCCGCGACCGCGACGATGGCGGCGGCGGCGATGCCGCCGAAGACCGAGGAAACCCGCCGCTCAGACGAACGCGGCAGGCAGCCGAGGCCGACGACGATCGCGGCGGCAGCCGCCAGGCAACCCCCGCGCGAGAGCGACGAGACCGTCGCGAAGCCGACCAGCGCCAAAAGCAGCCAGCCCCCGAGCCGCTCCCGGTCATTCCACCCACCGCGGGATCCCGAGCCGCCAGCGATCGCCCGAAGAAGCACCGTTCCACACCCGATCGCGAGGAACCCGGCGAAGTGGTTGCGGTTGGTGAACGTGCCCTTCACGGCGCCTCCGGCATCGTTGTGGGCGAACTCGTAGATCCAGAGGTAGCGGCCGTTCCCCGCGAGGTACTGCATGATCCCGACGGCCGCGATGATCCCCATCGCCCATGTCACAACCCTGAAGATGCGTTCCACGTCCGCCACGGAGCGGACTCGCTGCACGAGCACCGCGGCGAAGACGCCCTGCGCGAGGAGAATGCCAAGGCACGCAATGGTCTCACCCGGTGCGAGTGAGAGTTGATCCCACGCGCCGACGCTCCGGGCTCCGCCGTCGAGAAGCGGCAGCAGGGAAAAAAGCCGCGGGGAGATCGCCACGATCCACGTCCTCGGAAGTGGGATCACCTGCACCGCGACGATGGCCATGCCGGCGATGGCCATCGCGTCGAGGGCGTTCAATCGCCAGACGCCGTCGCCCCGGCAGGCCCGGACCGTCCAGGAAACCGTCGCCGCGATCGCCGCCGCCGTGAGCAAGACCTGCCCGAGCGGGTGCCGACCGCCCATCGCCAGCGGCATTGCCACGATCGCTAGCACGATCGCCAGGTCGAAGCAGCCGGCTTCGAAACGGTCCATGGCGTCGGACCTGGGCGGCTCCGCCGGACGCACGCGATGCGGCCGCGCCGGCCGTAACGTGGCCGCCTTCATCACGCCGCCCTCGCGCCGGACGACGTGCCGCCCGACGGACGGCCGCGGGAGGGTTTCATCTGGACGGCGACATCGGCGTCTTCGGTCTCCTCGGTCTCCTCATCCCCGCGATTCGTTTCCCCATCCTCGCCGTAGGGTGTCCCGTACCCATAGCCGTACCC
>JBBAVU010000003.1:29010-46680 GCA_040397565.1 Pirellulales bacterium
CCGTACCCGTAGCCCTGCTCCTCGAGGCCGACCGCGTTGACGACGGCGCCCGTGAGCGTGGCTCCGAGGGCTCGCAGCGTGTCGGCCGCCTTGCGGATGACATTCCTGCGATTCTTCTCCGGGCGGATGACCATCAACGTCGCGTCGCTCACACGGCCGATCGCGGCGGCATCCGTCCCGGCGAGCACCGGCGGCGAGTCGATGATCACCTGGTCGTAGACGGTCTCGGCCCAGCCCAACAGGTCGGCGAACCGCCCTCCAAGGAGCAGTTCGGCGGGATTCGCGGGCCTGCGGCCCGAGGGGATGACGTCGATCGGAACGGCCCCGGATCGGCAGATCGCCGCGGAGGCCGCCTCGGCAACGGGTTGCGAACTCGCGAGGATCTCGGCCAGCCCCGGACGAGACCGCTCGCCGATGAGCGTCGTCAGGCCGGGCTTCCGCATGTCGCCGTCGATGAGCAGGACCCGCTTTCCAGCCTGCTGGTAGGCGATTGCGAGGTTGACGCTCACCGTCGTCTTCCCGTCCCCCGGCTCGGAACTCGTCACCGAGACCCGCCGCGCGTCGCCGTCGCCCATGACGATCACGGTCCTGAGAGTGCGGAAGCCCTCGCTTGCGGCATCCGAGGACTCTCTCCACATGTGTGCCTTCTCGAGGCCTGCGGCCGCGTCGCCAGCCGCTTCCTCCTCGTCGTTCTCGAGAGACGCGATCGTCGCAAGCGTCCGCAGCCCGAACCGGCTCTCGAGGTCGGCGGGCGACCGTACCCGGTCGTCGAGGCTGTCGAGCACCACGACGAGAGATGCCCCTGCGGCGAGGCCGGCCGCCACGGAGAAGAGGACCGCAAGCTTCAACCGCGGCGACACGGGGTTCAACGGAACGACGGCCTCCCGCACGACGGTCGTCTTGACGCCGCCGTGCTCCTGGCGGAGGTCGATGCTTGCGATCTGGCCGAGGATCGTATTGCGGAGCTCCCGTAGCCACCTCAGGTCGTGCTCGACGATGTCGAGCTTCGCGATCTCGTTCGCAAACCCGATCGACTCCTTCTTCGCCGCCTCGTAGCCATCCTGCAACCATGACTCGTGCCGCGTCGTCGCCTCGAGCTTCTGTCGCAGAATCTGTTCCACGGCCCGGGCCACCGCGGCGCCGTCCTCGCCGAGCAACGGCCCATCGCCGAATCCGTCGAACTGCTTGAGGTAGACCTCGATTTGTCCGATCTTCTTCCGACGCTCGATGACGCGTGGGTGGTTGTCGCCGTAGTACTCGAGCAGCGTTTCGAGCTGCGCGCGGTCCTCGATGAGCTGCTTCTCGAGCGAGACGCGGGTCTCCTTGTCCCGACCCCCGAGCCCCATCGACTCCAGGAAGACCTCCTTGCCGAGCGTCTCCTCGATCGCCATCAGGCTCTTGCGGAGATCGTCACCCCTCTGCATCGACTCGACGAGGGCATGGTGGGTGGCCTGGAGTGCGAGCCGCTTCTTCTGCGTGTCGACGAGCGCGGCGTTGAGCTGGATCGCGCGTTCCACGAGCGGATGGGCGTGCTTGCCATCGTTCTTGATGCCGAGGTCGCCGACCCGCTCGCGGATCGCGAGGTATTCCCTCTGCTTGTCTTGGATCTTGGCGTCGACCGACTCCTTCTCCCTGCTGAGCGTTTCGACGAGCGTGCCGGCCTTCCCCTTGTGCGACTCTTCCATGAACCGGGCGTAGGACTGCACCACGGCGTTGAGGACGGCAGCGGTCAGCTCGGGCTGCGGCGAGCGGAACCGCAGGTCGATCAGGTTCGTCTGCCGAACGCCTCGAATCTTGAGCGAATCCGCGATCCGCCGGGCGACCAGTTCCGGATCCTGGGTGCCCAGAAGCGCACGCTGTGCGGGCTCGAGGATCGCCGCCGCCGCCTGGAGCACGAGCGGGCTTGCGAGCAGCTTCTCGTACGTTGCCATCGCGGTCAGCTCGTCGCGGCCCGCGGCGAGTGACGTGCTCAGCGACTCCCGCTGGGCATCGACCACGAGAATCTCGACCTCGGCCTCGAAGATCCGCTCGGCCGTGGCGTAATAGAGCCCCCCGAGACCGAGGCTCACGACGAGGCAACTCGCCAGCACGAACCGCCGCCGCCACAGCAGCCCCAGAAGCCGAACCACCCGCTGGACGAGCAGCTCCTGGGAATCCCCGGTCACCACCTCGCTGTCGATCATGGCCTACCTTTCCCGGTCGGGATTCACGAGGGGTCAGAACATCGGCACGCTCGCCGCGAAGCCAAACCGGAAGATGTTCGTGATGAGGTAGTTCATCGTCGTCTGCGGCGTCTCCTCGATGCTCACGACGTCCCCGGGAGCCAGCCGGATGTTCGAGGCGTCGTCGTGCTTCGCCGCGGCGAGGCTCGTCCTGATCACCACGGGCTCTTTCTCGCCCCTCACGTGCCGCTTCACGATGATCTTGTCGGCCCAGGGATTGCTCCGCTCACCCGCCAGCGCGATCGCGTCGAGGAGTCGCAGCTGCTTGTTTACCGGCATCTCGTACTGCCCCGGCTTCCGGACGAGGCCGATCACGTTGATCGGCTCCGGATCCCGCGTCTCGACGCGGACGATGTCGCCGTCGCGGAGCTGGACGTCGCGACCGCTCGCTGGGTCGAGATCGGCGAGGTCGATCCGCATGAACGTGTCGGGCTGCGGCAGCGGCGACGGCTCGCCGGCATCAGAGAAGGCCGCGGCCGGCCGCACGTCCCCCTGCCCGCCGGCCGGCGTGACCTCGCTTTTCGACGGCGTTCGAGCCATGGCCGAGGCGTGCCGACGCACCTCGATGACGGTGCCGGCGCTCTTGTTGAGCGAGCCGGCCGCGACGAGGGCGGCCAGGAGCGTGCTCTGCCCCCGGGGCAGCTCCTGGACCCCCTGCTTCTCCACGGCGCCGATCACGGTGATCCGGTTGATCGCCTTCTTCCGCATGGTGACGGTGACCTGCGGCGCCTTGTAGAGTCCGCGTTCGACGGCCATCTTCGCGATCGCCTCCTCCGCCGCGAAGGGCTCGAGTCCGGCGAGCCGCACCGGGCCCACGAGCGCGAGCATCGCCACGCCCTCGTCGTCGAGCCGCACGGGCGTGGGGGCGACCTGTCCGGCCGGCTCGAGGCCGCTCGCGATCGTGATGTCGATGACGTCCTGCGGCTCGAGGACGTCGCTCGCGACCGTCGGCATCGAGAGCCTGCCGAGGTCGGCCGTCCTGACGTTCCCGATTTCAGCCGCCTGGTAGTGGGCCGGCATGCGGGAGGCCTTCACGACCCTCCGGGCGCAGCCCGGGAGCGGTGCCACGGCGAGCATCGCCGCAACGACGACGAGCGATCGTGAGGGGAGCGACATGTCGAGGCCGGAACGCGGGACCGCGGACGGGCGACGGGGCGACCGTCGAACTGCTCACGTCCGCAACCGGGACATGTAGCTGACTCCCCCCATCGGGTGCCACGGCTCTTTTTTGCCGCCAGCCCGCTCATCTTCCGCGGCTTTGCCAGTCCGCCCCGCCGCTGCGGGATTTACCGCAGACGTCCGGGAGCCCGCGGACGACCGGGCCTCACGGGCTCGCCGGCTTCTGCGACGTCGCGATCGGGATCGCAATCGCCGCACCGATGCCGGCCCCGACGAGCGCCGTGGTCAACACCGGATAGTTCGCGAAGGCCCGCTTGAGCGGACCACGACGCGGCGGATCCGGCTTCCGCCTCGGGGGCGGACAGTCGTCGCAGCAGCTCACGTGGGCGACCTGCTGAACCTTCGGCGGCGCCGCTTCCTTGGGCCAGAGACGGTAGCTTTCAATGGTTGAACCCGCCCGAATCTCGTGGACCCCTTCCCGCAGGCCCGCCACGCGGAAGGTGCCGCTGCTGTCGGTCTGCGTGGCAGCGATGACACCGCCGGCGAACATCACCTCGACCTGCTTGGCGGGCAGGGGACGGCCCGATTCGGTGCTCACTTTGCCGACGAGGACGCCCTCCTCGTCGATCACGACGTCCTCGACGTTCACGGCCGCGACCGTGGCGTTCTCGTCATCGGCGGCAAGGGATGCCACCGGCTGGCCGAGCAGGCCGAGCAGGCATGCGCACGTGCTAAAACGTTTGACCGATGCCGTGACGATCATCGCAGCCCGTCCTTCCTTCGATCTCGCGGTGGGAGATGCCGGATCACCGAAACATTCGGTACAACCCCACCCGGCAGACCACATCGGCGGCGAACTGCCGCGCGCATGAGAAAATTCAGCCGGCAGAACGGGCGAACCAGCCCCGACCGCTGCGGGGCCGACCGGCGGGTCCGGCCGCGACATCGACGCCTTCTGCCACTTTCGCCGGGTTTTCGCAGACCACCCGCTCTGCCAACTCCGCGTCGGCGAGGTTCGCAACCGCGTCACGGGCCGCCGAAAGGCCGAACGGCCGCCGGCGCGTGTCGTGCGCGTCGCTGGCCACGAAGTGCACGAGCCGTTTTCTCACGCACCATTCGGCGATTTTTTTCGCGGTGCCGCCGAAGCCGCCTGTGAGGCTGCCGGCCGTGATCTGGATGAGCCCGCCGGCGCGGACGACCTCCGCCACGGTTTCGGGCCGGGCCTGCATGCCGCGGTTCCGCTCGGGGTGCGAGAGGATCCCCGTGAGACCCTGCTTGGCAAGCGCGGCGAGCAGCGGGTCGAGCGGAAAGTAGACCTCGTGCGGAAGCTCGAGGAGGACATGTCTGCCCCGGTCGGCGAGCGTGAGCACCTCGCCCCCCCGCAGCAGTGCAGGCAGCTCGGGCTCGATGCGGACATCCGCGCCCGGCAGCACCTCGAGCCCGATTCCCGCGGCGGCGATCGCCCCGTTGAGCGATGCAACCGCGTCGCGGATCGCCGTCGCCGTCACGTGGGAGTTGCCACCGAGCTGGTGGGGCGTGGCGATGACCGTCCCGGCGCCGTCCCGCGACGCCGCGGCGGCCATCGCGAGCGACTCATCGAGATCGCTCGCGCCGTCGTCGATGCCGGGGACGACGTGGCAGTGGATGTCGGTGTAGGGCCCGGCGTTCATGGCGACGGAACGCTCGCAGGAGAGGCCGATCCGGGCAACCCCAAAAAAGCGGCCCCGACGGGCTCGGGTATAACACCGCCCATGAAGATCGTCCTTCTCGACGCCTACACGACCAACCCCGGCGACCTGTCCTGGAAGCCGATCGAGTCGCTCGGAACCTGCTCGATCCACGACCGCACGCCCGACGACGAGACGGTCTCCCGATGCGCCGGTGCCGACATCGTCGTCACGAACAAGACCGTGCTCGACCGCCGCACGATCGAGTCGCTTCCTGGGCTGCGGGCGATCGCGCTGCTCTCGACCGGCACGAACGTCGTCGACCTCGCCGCCGCGCGGGATCACAGCATCCCCGTGATGAACGTTCCGGAATACAGCACGCCCGACGTCGCGCAGGCCACCTTCGCGCTGTTGCTCGAACTGACCAACCGCACCGGCCACCATGCGGCGCTCGTCCGCGACGGGGCCTGGAGCCGCTGCGAGGACTTCTGCTTCTGGGAGGGGACTCTCGTCGAGATCGCCGGCCTCACGCTCGGCGTCGTCGGCTACGGCAAGATCGGCCGGGCCGTCGCGGCCGTCGCCCGCGGCTTCGGCATGAAGGTGGTGGCGAGCCGGCGGACCGCGACGGGCCGTGCGGCTGCCGACGACGGCACGCCGCTTCTCGACCTCGACACGCTCTTCGCGGAAAGTGACGTCGTGAGCCTCCACTGCCCGCTCACGCCGGAATCGTCGAAGCTCGCAAACGCCGCGAGGATCGCGCGGATGAAGCCGACGTCCTACTTCATCAACACCGCCCGCGGCGGGCTCGTCGACGAGCCCGCACTCGCGGAAGCCCTCCGTGCCGGCCGGATCGCGGGGGCCGGCCTCGACGTGCTCACCGTTGAGCCACCGACGGCCGACAACCCGCTCGTCTCGGCCCCCAACTGCGTCATCACGCCCCACGTCGCCTGGGCCGCGAAAAAGGCGAGGGAGCGGCTCATCCTCGAGGTCGCCGAAAACATCCGCGATTTTCTCGCCGGCCGAGACCGCAACGTCGTCAACCGCTGACCCGTCGACGATCGGCCGACGGATCGCGTCATGGAAGGCGGGCCACGATCCTCAGGGGCCCGCCGCTGCCACCGCCGATCTTCATCGGAAGGGCCGCCACGAACACCCCCGTCTCCGGGAGCCGGCCGAGATCCGCCACGTTCTCGAAGATCGGCACGTTTCCGCCGCAGAGCGCGACATGGGCTCCGAAGAGCGTCGAAGGGCCGTGGTCGATGCTCGCGGTGTCGATGCCGACCGCCTTCGGACGCCGCTGCTCGACGAGCCATCGCGCTGCTTCAGGAGAGAGCCCGGGGAAGTGCAGTTCGGCCACGGCCTGCGGCCCGCGGTTCTCGGTGCCGAGATAGCGGATCCGGTCGGGCCAGCGATCGGCCCATCCGGTCCGCAGGAGCACGATCACGTCGACGAGCCGGCGGCCCGTCCGCTCTTCCCACGCGAAGAGGTCGCCGGGCGTGATTTCATAATCCGGGTCGCCCTCGCAGGCCTTCCGCACGTCGATCACGACGGCCTCGCCGCAGAGCCGGTCGATCTCGACCTCGTCGACCGTATGCCGCCCTTCGTGGAAATGGATCGGCGCATCGAGGTGCGTGCCGCCGTGCTCGGCGGAGGCGAACCGATTCGCCGCGTAGTAGTAGCCCTTCGCCGTGGGCCCGTTGTCGCCACGATCGAATCGGAAGCCTGCCTCCGTCGGCCAGTAGATCGTCGAATCGTCGAACGGGTGCGTCAGGTCGAGCCACTCGCCAGCGGGCCTCGCGGGCATGGCGGGCTTCCCGCCGCACCCGGCACAGGCGAGCAACGTCGCCACGAGGCCCGCCGTGGGTCTCATCGCCGGCCCCGCGGACGCCTGAGGATCATGAGGTCGTCGGCCTCGCCGCGGACGTCGCCCGCCGCCATCGGCTTGGCAAGCAGCATCCCCGCCACGAATCCCGCCACGTGCGCCGAGTAGGCGACGCCGCCCCCGCCCGCGCCCGACTGGTCGAAGAGGCCGCTGACGACCTGGAAGAGAAACCAGATCCCGACCGCCACGTAGCCCGGCACGTCGACGATCATCCGCAGCATCATCACGCTCACGCGGCGGGAGGGATGGAGCACGAGGTAGCCGCCGAGCACACCCGAGATCGCGCCCGAGGCGCCGAGGCAGGGCGTCAACGACGCCTCCCCCGAACTGTTGAGCGCGACGAACGCGAGCGAGGCGATCACGCCGGTCGCCAGGTAGAAGATCAGGTACTTCACGTGCCCCATGTCGTCCTCGACGTTGTCGCCGAAGATCCAGAGGAACCACATGTTGCCTGCGAGGTGCATGATGCTGCCGTGCATGAAGATCGCCGTCAGGAGCGTGAGCCAGACGGGAATCGGCGTGGGCTCCAGGCCCGGGACCTCCATCGCCATCGTCTGCCCCTGCACCGAGATCTCCCGGACGGACGGCTCGGTGACCACGTCCCTGCCGCTCAGGATCTCCGCCGGCACCTGGCAGTAGGCGAGGGTGACGGCGTTGTTGGCCCCCATCTGCTGGAGCACGACGAACACGAAGATGTTGGCGGCGATCAGCACCACCGTCACGATCGGAAAGATCCGGCGGTCCGAATTGTCGTCGGCGATGGGAAAGACCATGGGGAAGCCCGAGGGTGATGTCGAAAAGTGGATTTTCCGATGGAAGTCCTCCATAATACCGGCGTTCGGGGCAAAACCACCGAGTCCTCCATGGCCAGGCGCAGAAACGCTCCCCGGACGATCCCGTGTTCGCTCGAGCCGCTCGAGGTGAGACGGTGTCTCTCGGCCGCCGCCGACGCGGCCAAAACGTGGCTCGTCGAGTGGGGCGGCAACTCCCTCGAGGCCCACCGCGACGCCTGGATCGTGAAGTCGACGACGGGCAAGCCCGGAGTCGAAACGGCCGCCTTGCGCGGCTCGCTCGGCGGACCGAACTGGACGGCCCGCGATCTCGGCGAGGGGTTCTACTCCGTGTCCGCACCCGGCGTGAGCGTGCGAGACGTGACGGCATGGGCCGCCGCGACGCCCGGCGTCGCCTCGATCGAGCCCGACTTCGTGCTCGCCTCGCGGGCGATCCCGAACGACCCGTCGTTCGGCCAGCTCTGGGGGCTCCACAACACCGGCCAGTCGGGCGGCACGATCGACGCCGACATCGACGCGCCGGCGGCGTGGGACGTCACCACCGGATCCCGCAGCGTCGTCATCGCGGTGATCGACACCGGCATCGACACGTCGCACCCCGACCTCGCCGCGAACATCTGGCGGAATCCCCGTGAGACGCCCGGCAACGGCGTCGACGACGACGGCAATGGATTCGTCGATGACATCCACGGCTGGGACTTCGCCAACGGCGACAGCAACCCCTTCGACGACAACGGCCACGGCACGCACGTCGCCGGCACGATCGGCGCGGTCGGCGACAACGGCCGGGGCGTCACTGGAGTCGCCTGGCAGGTCTCCATCATGGGGCTGAAGTTCCTCTCCGGCTCCGGCAGCGGCTCGACGAGCGGCGCGATCGCGTCGATCAACTACGCCACGAAGATGCGTCGCGACTTCGGGATCAACGTCGTCGCGACGAACAACAGCTGGGGGGGCGGGGGGTTCTCGACCGCCCTGCGGGACGCGATCCAGGCCGGCGGCAACGCCGGGATCCTCTTCGTCGCGGCCGCCGGCAACGAGTCGAACGACAACGACGCGAGCCCCTCCTATCCGGCGAGCTACACGGGTTCCTCGATCATCTCCGTCGCCGCGACGAACCGCTCCAACCAAATGGCGGGGTTTTCGAACTACGGCGCGACGAGCGTCGATCTCGCGGCTCCCGGCGAGAGCATCTATTCGACGACGCCGGGCAACTCCTACGCGAGCTACAGCGGCACGTCGATGGCGACGCCCCAGGTCACCGGCGTCGTGGCCCTCCTCGCCGCCGCGGCGCCGCAGGCGACCGCCTCCCAGATCCGCTCGGCGATCCTCGCGAGCACGACCCCCGTCGCCGCGCTCTCGGGCAAGGTGGCGACCGGCGGCCTTCTGAACGCGGCCGCGGCCCTGCAGGAGCTCGTCGGCGATGCCTCGCTCCGCGCGAACATCCGCGATGTTTCGCCCGACCCCCGCACCGACGCCGTCGACTCGATCACGATCGAGTTCAATCGGGCGGTGAGCGGGTTCGACAAGGGAGACCTCAGGCTCACCCGCAACGGCATTTCCGTCCCGCTCGGCACCGCATCGCTCGCGGCGACGCCGGGCAACGCCTCCCTCTGGACGCTTTCCAGCCTTGCCGGACTGACGGCGGAAGTTGGCAGCTACACCGTGTCGCTGCCCGCGGCCGGCAGCGGCATCATCGACGCCGGCAACGATCCGCTTTCCGCCGACGCGTTCGAGTCGTGGCAGGTGATCCCGCCGCCGCCGCCCGCGCCGGGAGAGCCGAACGACTCGATCGACTCCGCCGTCCCGGTCGCGCTCGTCGGCGGGCGGGCGACCGTCACGGGCTACGTCGGCAACGGCGCGTACGACGGCGCCGACGTGGACCTGCTCTCCGTGACGCTCGTCGCGGGATCGACCGTCACCATCGACCTCGACGCGCGAACCCTCCCCCAGGAATCCTCGCTCGATTCCTACGTCCGGCTCTTCGACGCCTCGGGCGTGGAGATCGCCTTCAACGACGACTTCGACGGATCGCTCGACAGCCGCCTCTTCCTCACGGTCGCCGCGGGCGGCACGTACTACGTCGGGATTTCCTCCTACGGCAATGGCTCCTACGACCCGCTCGTCACCGGCAGCGGCACTCCGGGATTCACGGAAGGGGAATACTCGGTGGCGATCACGGCCGAACTGCCGCCGCTCGTGGCGGACATCATCGACGTTGCGCCCGACCCGCGATTGAGCGGCGTCGAGGCGATCCGGTTCGAGTTCAATCGGCCCGCGCTGAACGTCGGGATCGAGGATCTCGCACTGACGCGGGGCGGCGTCGTCGTGCCGCTCGCGACGGCCACGCTCGCGCCGATCAACGACGTCGCCTGGTCGCTCGGCAACCTCTGGGATCTCACCTCCACCCCGGGCAGCTATTCCCTCGTGCTCCGTGCCGCCTCGAGCGGGATCGTGGACGACAACGGCATGCCGCTCTCCGCCAATGCCTCCGACTCCTTCACCGTGTCGCCGCCGGTCATCGTGACCGACGCCGCGGACACGATGTCCAAGGCCCTGCGGATCGACGCCGCCGCGGTGATCCGAGCGGGCGTGCGGCTGCCGGGGCAGGTCGGCGACGGCAGTAGGGGGGCGAAGGATGTTGATTTCTACAAGATCACGCTCGCCCGTGGGCAGCGGATCGTGGTCGACCTCGACGCGGCGAGCCTCCCGGTGAAGTCGCCCCTCGACGGCCACCTGCGGCTCTTCAACTCGAGCGGCAGGCAGGTCGCCAGCAACGACGACTTCAACGGCTCGGTCGACAGCCTGATGTCGTTCACCGCGAGGACCGCCGGGACCTACTACGTCGGCGTCTCCGGGTTCGGCAACTCATCGTACGACCCGACGAGGGCGGGCTCGGGCCGAAACGGCTCGACCGGCGGCTATGAGATCGCCTTCTCGATCCAGGCGGCCTCGCAGACCGGTTCGACGGTCACGGTCATGGGATTCGCCGACGCGGCGCCCTCGCGTCGATCGCTGTCGCTCGAGGCCGTCTTCGCGGCGATGGCGGATTGGGGCAGGCCGCCGCTGCGGCGTCAGGGCTCCCCGCGCTGAGGCGCCGGGTCAGGGCTTGCCCGGCGGCCTCGTCGGACGCTGGCCGGGCGAGCTCTCGGCTTCCTCCATCTTCTGCTCGATCCAGCCGTCGACGCTCCAAGGGCCGGGGCCGAAGGCGGCGAGCATCAAAAGCCCCCCGCCGATGGCGAGGTTCTTCATGAAGTGCCAGGTCTCGCTGAACCGCGTGTTCACGTCCTGCACCATCCAGAAGTCGTGGTAGTAGAACGTCGCCGCGGCGAGGAACGCGAAGAGGAAGAGCGCGCCGACCCTGGCCCAGGCGCCCGCGATCACCGACAGGCTCCCGATCAGGAGCACGCCGATCGCGCAGAACAGCGCGAGCTTCGGCTGTGGCACCCCCTCCATCGCCATCCTCGCGACCGTCGCTTTGAAGTCGGGGATCTTGTAGGCGATCGTCAGCCAGAGAAAGACGGTCGTCAGCATCAGCCGGGCGAGCAGCGTCATGATCCCTTGCACGATCGTCGCCATGGGGAATGCCTCTCCGCCGGTGAATCAGCCGCAGCCTGCGGCCGGACCCCGGAATGGTCGCGGAAGCGAGCGGTCGGGGGCAAGGGCTGTTTTCAGCGGGCTTCGGCCGGATTCCAGGCGGGCTCGTCCCGGGTGATGCAGTGGATCGCCCCGCGTCCCCAGACGAGGTCGCGGCAGTCGACCGGCTCGATCGACCGGCCCGGAAAGCAGTCGGCGAGCGTGCGGAGGGCGGCCGCGTCGGTCGCCCCGCCGAACACCGGCACGAGCACGGAGCCGTTCGTGACGAGGAAGTTGAGGTGGCTCGCCGGCAGCTGCACGCCGTGCCGCTCGAACCGCGGCGGGATGTCGATCGGGATCACCTCGAGCCGCCGGCCACGGGCATCCCGGATCGACCCAAGTCGCTCGATCACCCTCTCGAGATCGGCATGGTTGGGATCGCCCACATCCGGCTGCCGCGCCGCGACGACGCGGCCCGGTGCCACGAACCGTGCGATCTGGTCGACGTGGCCGTCGGTGTCGTCGCCCGCGAGCGCCCCGTCGAGCCAGCCCACGGCATCGACCCCGAGCATGTCGCGAAACTGCCGCTCGGCATCCCCACGCGTCAGCCCTCGATTGCGGCGAGGATCGACGACGCACCGCTCGTTCACGAGGAGCGTCCCTTCGCCGTCGGTCTCGATCGCGCCCCCCTCGAGCACCATGTCGGGCCGGATGATCGCGAGCGACTCGCTCGTGGCGATCCGTCCCGACACGGCGGCATCGAGGTCCCATGGCGGGTACTTCCCGCCCCAAGCGTTGAACGGCCAGCAGACGGCCAGCGGCCGGAGCCTGCGGCCGTGCCGCGGCAGGAGGAACACGGGCCCCGAGTCACGGATCCACCCGTCGCTCGTGAAGACCTCGAGAAACGAAATATTCGATTCACCGTCGAGATGTTCTTTCGCGGCGGCAAGCGGCCTTCCGCCGGCCACGATCCGCACCGGCTGGTGCCGCGCGATGAGCCGCGCCACCGTCGCGTAGACGCCCGGAATCGGATCGAAGTGGCCGGGCCAGGTCGCGAGGCGATGCGGCCAGGCGAGGAACGTGGCCGCCTGCGGCTCCCACTCCGCTGGCAATCGGTAGTCGTCGCGAAGCGTCACGTCACCGCCCCCAGCGGGCGAGCAGGCCGCCGTAGGCGTCGATCCGGCGGTCGCGGAAGAAGGGCCACCGCGTCCGCGACCACTCGATCCGGTCGAGGTCGCACTCCACGACCAGAGTCTCGGCCGCGTCGTGGCCCGCCTTCACGAGCACTTCACCGCTCGGCGCGTAGACGACGCTCGCCCCCCAGAACCGGAGCGGACCCTCGCGGCCGGTGCGATTCACCGCCACGACGAAGACTCCGTTAGCGATCGCGTGGCTGCGGAGCATCGTGTCCCACGATTCGTACTGGGCGCGGTGGAGCGACTCCTCGCCGTCGAGCCAGCCGATCGCGGTGGGGTAGAAGATCGCCTCCGCCCCCGCCATCGCCGTGAGCCTCGCCGCCTCGGGATACCACTGGTCCCAGCAGACGAGCGGGCCCACCTGGAGCGTCCGCGGCTTCGCCCCCCGCGGGCCGATCGTGGTGGGCACCGACAGGAAGCCGGTGTCGCCCGGCGTGAAGTAGAACTTCTCGTAGTAGTGCGGGTCGTCGGGGATGTGCATCTTCCGGTAGGTGCCAACGTGCCCGCCGTCGCGGTCGATCACGATGGAGGTGTTGTGGAAGAGCCCGTCGGCCCGCCGCTCGAAGACGCTGCCGACGATCGCGACGCCGTGCTGCCGCGCCGCCTCGCGGAGCCGCTCCGTGAGCGGCCCGGGCACCCGCTCCGCCTCGGCGAACTTTCCGTGATCCTCCGCCTGGCAGGGATACTCGCCGGCGAAGAGCTCCTGGAGGCAGACGATGTCGGCCCCACCGGCCGCCGCCTCCGCGACGCCCGCGAGGGCCTGCGCGACGTTCGTGTCGCGGTCGCCCGTGCAGGCCGATTGCACGAGACCGATCCGCGCGACCGCGGGCTTGGCGGAGCTGGATGGCTGCTTCATGGCAGTATGGTACGTTGCTCGCACCCATCTTGCAGCCATGCACACGGCCCTCCGGCGAATCACGCTCCTCTCCGCGGCCCTCGCGTCGGCCCTCCACGCCGGTGAGACGATCTCCTTCACTCCCGGGCCGGACGAACGCTACCGCTCACCCCGCTACGAGGTGCGTGCCACCGACGGCGATCCCGCGTTCGTCTACTGGCGGGAGAACGGCTGGAAAAACCTGCCCGACAAGGACGGCGGCAGCTGGCCTTACGACGCGATGTCCGCCGACAACCACTGGGTCTCGCTTTCGGCCAGCGGGGAAGTGAACCTCACGATCCGCGTTCGCGGCGTCCAGCCGGCACGAGTGGAACTGCTGCCGGAGCGACCGGGGAACGCCGCGACCGTGGCGGCCGACGGCAGCGTGCAGGTGAAACTCGCGGTCTCCGCAGACCATCCCGGCTACTCCTTCGTGCGGATCAACGGCGACCACGGCAACCGGCATCCGCTCTTCATCTTCGCCGACCCGCCCGAGAAGGACGTGCCGGCCAAGGGCCCGGGCGTGCACTTCTTCGGCCCGGGCATCCACGACATCGGGCCGCACTACGCGGTGAAGGGGGGCGAGACGGTCTACCTGGCCCCCGGGGCCGTCGTCCGCGGCACGCTCACCGCCCGCGGCTGGAACGTGAAGGTCTGCGGCCGCGGCGTGCTCAGCGGCGAGCTCCTGCAGGAGGAGTGGATCCGCCACAAGCGCGGCTTCGTGGCCAAGCCGAAGGATGCCCGCGCCTGGGGCATCACCCCGATGGTCTGGAACGACGCCTGGCTGGGAAGCACCACCGTCGAAGGCATCACGATCATCGACGCGCCGAGCTACAACCTGAACCTCACGGGGCGGTACACGGTGCGAAACGTCAAGCTGCTCTCCTGGAACTACAGCACCGACGGTGTCGGCGGCACCGGCGGCAGTGGCCTGGTCGAGCACTGCTTCTTCAAGGTGAACGACGACGTGTTCACGCTCTACTGGCCCGACCGCACTCTGCGGAATCTCGTCATCTGGAAGCAGATGAATCAGGCCGTCTTCCAGCTGGGCTACGGCTATCCGCAGGCGGTCAAGGACATCGTCGTCGAGAAGGTCGAGATCATCCGCGACGAGACCGAGACCCAGAACGGCCATCGCGGCATCGTCGTGCTCTCCGCCTCCAAGGGCTGCAGCTTCTCCAACGTGCGGTTCCGGGACATCAAGGTCTACGGCGACACGCTGAACCTGCTCGCGATCGACAACCTCGACCAGGACACGCCCTGGTCGGCGAAGATCAAGGACGTGACCCTGCGGGAGATCGACCTCGAACTGCGGCGGGTGACGGTCACCGGCACGGAGCGGGGCCGGTGGTGGGGGCCGTTCAAGGACCGCGAGGGCCAGCCGATGCGGTCGCGGCTCCGCACGGCCGATCCGGGGAAGATCAAGGTGCTCTTCGACGATGTGTCGATCAACGGCGTGCGGCTACAGTCGCAGAAGGACTTTCCCAACGGCCTTGAGACGCAGGGCGACGTCGAACTGGAGTTCCGTTAACTGTCGAATGCAAAGCCCGGAGCGGACGCCACGGAATGACGGCTGCCATCACCACGAGAACCGATCATGCTGCACCGTATTTTTTTCATCCTGACAATCCTGTGCATCGGGCACGGGTGGGCGGCCGAGCCGGCAACGACCACGGCCCCCCCGCGATTCTTCGATTCCGACGGCGTGCGCATCCATTACACGGACGAGGGCGCCGGGGAGCCGGTCATCCTGATCCACGGGTTCGCCACGGATCATGCCGTGAACTGGGCGACGGTGAAGCCCGTGCTCCGCGGCGACTACCGGATCGTGGCCCTCGACCATCGCGGGCATGGCCGCAGCGCGCGGCCGGCCGGAGACCGCAAATACGGCCTCCACATGGTGGAGGACGTCCGTCGGCTCATGGACCACCTGCATCTGCGGCAGGTCCACGTCGTCGGCTATTCGATGGGCGGCATGATCGCGGGAAAGTTCCTGGCCGAGCATCCCGACCGCGTCACGACCGCGGTGATCGGCGGGATCAGCTGCACGGAGCCGGACGACCGCTGGCGGGAGTGCATGGCCGCGACCGTCACCAGCCTGGAGGCGGGACGCGGCCTGGGGCCCTTGTTCGATTTTCTCGGGCAGGATCTCGAGCCCGCGGTCGTGGCGGGCATGAAGGCCAACGTCCCGCCCGCGGCCGATCAAGCGTTCATGGCGGCGTGCATACGGCAGTTTCCGGACTTCGCCGTGCCGGAAGAAAAGCTGGCCGCCAACACGAAGCCGGCGGTCGCCATCATCGGCGACAAGGACCCGTTCAAGGCGGCGGTCGATCGGATGGACGCCTGCATGGGCAACCTCGACGTCGTCGTCATCCCGGGCGCCGACCACATCTCCGCATTCGCGGATCCACGCTTCGCACAGGCGATCCGTCGGTTCCTCGACGAGCACCGCCGCCCGGAGTGAATGCTGCCATCGCCGGCGTCTCCAGCCGGCATCGGCCCCGGTCAGCGGAACGTCAGGTCGACGTCGCCCTGCGTCTCGAGGCCGTTGGGAAAATCCCGTTCCGATTTCAGGTGCACGCCGTTGATCGACACGTCCTCGCAGAGCACCTTGATCTTTCCTGGATCGGCCGTGCGGAGCCGCGACCGCATCGGCTGGCCCTGCCGGTCCATGAACGGCGTCCACCACCGGCCACGCTCCGTGCCGGTGACGGTCACGCGCCGCAGCGTCAGGTCGACTTCCCGCAGCCTGACATCCTTGCCCCTCCGCGTCTCACGCGTGTCGTGGTCGAGGTTGTCGATGGCCAGCAGGTTGAGCGTGTCGCCGTAGACCTTGATGTCCTGAAAGCGCACGTTGCTGAAGGCACACCCATGGGAGGCGGTCAGGCCGATGATCCCGCGGGCGGCGCACTGGGTCTCGGTCTCGTCGCGAATGATCTCGATCTTCTCGGCCAGGATGTTTTTGCACTCCCACTCGTAGCCGTATCCCAGTTGGAACACCGCCGCGTTCATCTGCTTCCAGACGACGAGGTTCCGCAGGGTCTTGTCGGGCGTGTAGAGCGTGAACACGTCGTCGTTTACCTTGAAGAAGCAATGCTCGACCAGTCCGGGTCCGCCGCTGATGCCGTCGGTGCTGTAGTTCCAGGAGAGGAGCTTGACGTTGCGGACCGCGAACCGCTCGCCGATCAGCAGGATGTGGTATTGCGGCGCGTCGATGATGGTGATGCCCTCGACGGTGGTGCTGCCGCGATGATCGGCTTTCCGATCGTCGCTGAAGATCATCGGAAGCCAGCCATCACCTTCGCCGCGGGCATGCTTCGGCTTGGCCACGAAGCCGCGCTTGTGGCGGATCCATTCCTCCTGCAGGAGTTCGCCGCTGAGGATGCCGCGGCCGCAGATCCTCACGTTCGCACCGCTGGCGGTGATCGTGCCGCGGACGACGGCCCCGGGTGCCAGATACACCGTCTCCCCTTCCTTGACGGCATAGTGCGGCCCGATGTCATGAACCCCCGGGCCGAAGAAATGCACGCCGGGGCTCCTCGCCGGCACGTCGGTCTCGGGCGGGTCGGCGAAGATGAAGAGCGGATGCTTGTTGCCGTACTCGCCGTTGATCCGCACGAAGAAGTAGCCGGGATGGTCCGCGGCGAGCTTCAGCGTCACGCGCACGCTGCCGTCGGCCGCCACGGTCGCGGTGTTGCCGGGTCGCTCCGGCAGGAGTTCCACCGTGGCCGGCTTCACGCCGGTGGCGCGAATCGTGAGGCTCACATCGCCGCTGGCCGCGAGGGAAACCCAGCTATTGTCGGCGGACATGACCGGGCACGGCCAGTCGCCGCCGTCCTTGTCGGGCACCCGCTTCCAGCCGTTCTCGCGCCAGTACACGAACGCGGGGCCGCCGTCAGGCGAACTCACCTCGTAGAGGGGCGAGCGATAGCGTTCATCGGGTCCGGAGCAGAAGGAAGTGGCTTCGCCGGCACAGAGTGCCGAACAACACAGAACGAGCACGCTCGTCGCCAGTTCTTTCACGATCCTCCTCCCCCTGGGATTGCCGAAAGCACCATCGACTTCATTTCTTTTCAAACCAGACTCGCTCGTGGTCGTCGTTCATGTCGGTCCAGGCGTTTCCCTCGAACGTGACGTCGTCGGAGGTGCCCACGACCGAGATCTCGCCGTGATACTCGTGGCCGAGCGGGCGGCCCGCCTGCGGCCCACGCGATCAACATCACGCTCAGGGATGCAGGCACGTTCACGGGCTGAAGCATGTCGAGGCTCGGCGGCTCAGCCCGCGACCGCTTCCTCGAGCTTCGCCGCCGGCACGGGGAACTGCTCGGCGAGCTCCGCCACCTCGC
>JBBAVU010000004.1:0-44254 GCA_040397565.1 Pirellulales bacterium
ACCACGACTTCGAGGTGAAGCCCAACGGCAACGTGCTCATGATCACGTGGGAGCGGAAGACCTATGAGCAGGCCGTGCAGGCGGGGCGACGCCCGGATGACGTGCCCGTCGCACCGGGCACGAACGGCATACGCGAACTCTGGCCCGACAGCATCATCGAGGTGAAGCCGAATTCGCCAGCCCCAGGCCACACCTACGCCGAGGGGGGCGAGATCGTGTGGCGGTGGAACCTGTGGGACCACCTTGTCCAGAACGTCAACCCGCAGAAGGACAACTTCGGCAACGTCGCCCGCAGTCCCCACAGGATCGACGTCAACTACTACATGAAGGGGACCGGCATGGGCGGCGTCCCGGCCGACTGGACCCACTTCAACTCGATCGACTACAGCCCGGAGCGGCAGCAGATCATCGTGTCGAGCCGCGAGTTCTGCGAGTTCTGGATCATCGACCAGAGCACGACGACCGAGGAAGCCAGGGGCAGCGTGGGAGGGCTGAGCGGCAAAGGGGGCGACATTCTCTACCGCTGGGGCAATCCCGCCGCCTACGGCCGCGGAAACTGGCGGAATCAGCAACTGCACTATCAGCACGACCCGCAGTGGATCGAGCCGGGGCTGCCGGGAGCCGGCAACATCCTGGTGTTCGACAACGGCTGGAGTTCAACTCCACGGCGATCCAGTTTTTCCAGGGTTTTGGAGGTCGCGCTGCCGTACGATGGAAACGGTGGATACACCTCCCCGACGGCCCGCGGTGCGATCGTCTGGCGGTACACGGCCAATCCGCCGAAACAGTTCTTCGCCCGTATCATCTCCGGTGCGCAGCGGCTGCCCAACGGCAACACGCTGATCAACGAGGGTACCGAGGGCCGCTTCTTCGAGGTCACGAATCAGAAACGCATCGTGTGGGAGTACGTGAACCCGGTCGTCGGACCGGGGCCCTCCGCCATCCTGCGGCAGGGCGAGCGGCCGGCTGTCAACGAGCAGATCAGAGGGCTGAAGATCCCGGGCGTGTACATGAACCTCGTCTTCCGGGCGTATCGCTACGGCCGGGCATTCTCAGGCTTCGTCGGCCGGGATCTCACTCCAAGCGGACCGATTGAACTGCCGACCGCCACTGCGAGTGCCTTCGCCGGCCTCGGCAGGAGATGATCCGACGAGCTTCTCGAGGGCATCGCGTGCCACCGCGGCCGCCGGTTCCACGACGAGCCGGCCCTCGGCGGCCACCGCGGCGACGGTCGCCCGGCCGGTGAGCAACTCGGCAAGCGTGTCCGCGGCGACCCAGGCGGTCGGAGTGGCCCGCGCGGGCAGGCCCACGTGCAGGGATGCCGGGCGACCGGCCTCGAGGCCGATCGTCCACTGGCCACCACCCGCCCCGATCGCCGCCAGGCCGACGCCGGCAGACGGCGGAGCCGACCACCGTGCCTCGCCGAGGCGACGCTCGAGGACCGCGCGGCCCGAGCCGGCGCAGGCCGTCCGGCCCGGCGGAGGCCAGCGAAAATCGTTCGCGATCGCGAACCGACAAAGTCGCCCAAGCGCCGGCTCGTCGAGCGGCGGTGCGGGCAGGTCGGGCACGGCGTGCCGCGTGTTCGTCGCGTCGAACACCGGGTCGTCGCTCCAGTAGGCCCGGTAGACGTCCATCTGGTCGCGAAACAGCCGGCCGAGCATCTCCGGCCCGAGCCGGAGGAAGGCCTCGGCACGCTGCGCTGCGGCCCCGTCGGCCGGTCGGCACCGGCGCACCGCAGCCATCTCGCCGACCAGGCCCTCGAACACCCGGCAGAGCGTGGCGACGTCGGTCGGCGTGTCGCTCGTGAGGTGGTACGTGCGGCCGTGAAGCGACTCGTCGCACATGATTCTCGTCATCACGGCCGACACCCAGTCGACCGGCACAAGGTTCTTCCGCTCGCTCCCGTCCAGGCCGAGCACGTCGAGGAACGATCCCGGCTCCAACGCGGCCGCGAGGAACGACTCCGCGAAGGGCGCCACGATTCGCAGCGGCTTGTAGAAGCCGTGGAAGGTGTTCGTGAAGCCGTGCACGAGGTCGCCGACGATGATGCTCGGGCGGAACACGGTGCGGCTCTCGATCCACGCCGCGTTCGTCACCTCCTGCTCCGCGACGATCTTGCTCCGCTCGTAGTCGTTGCCCGGCTCCTGGGCGACGTCGAGCTCCCGTTCGAGGATCGTCCCGCGGCGGCGGCCGCAGACGTAGGCGGTGGAGACGTGGTGGAGCCGGCGGATCCCGGCGGTTCGGCAGAGGCCGAGCAGGTTTCGCGTGCCGCCGACGTTGCTGGTGTAGGGTTCCCCGTCGGCCGCCCGCCGCTGGAACGAGAGGCTTGCGGCCGCGTGAACGACTTCGTTCACGTGGCGGCAGACCCACGCCAGCTGATCGTCCGTGAGACCCAGGCCGTCGGCGACCAGGTCGCCCTCGAGTACGACCGGGCACGGCACCGACGCGCCGGCCACCTGCCACCAGTCGCCGAGCAATTCGTCGACGCGGTCGGCCGCCGACGTCGATGCCGATCGACGAACCACGACCGCCAGACGTCGGCCCGCCGCCGCCAGGTCGCGCACGAGCGCGCGTCCAAGCAGGCCGGTCGCGCCGGTGAGCAGCGTATACGAGTCGGTGGATGATCTCGCCATGGCGTGCGGGGCCAAAGGTCAGAAGTGAATCGACGCCCCGCCGTCGACGACGAGCGTCTGCCCCTGCACGAGGTCCGCCAGGGGGCTCGCCAGGAAGAGGACGGCGTCGGCGACGTCGGTCGCCTCGAGCATGCGGTCGCCGGTCATCGTCTTCGATCGCCGGCCGGCGAACATCTCCGCTGCCCCCGGCAGGCGCCGCGTCGAATCGGTTTCGACGAGGCCGGCCTCGACCACGTTCACGTTCACGCCCCGATCGCCGAGCTCGAGCGCCCAATGACGCGCAAGCGCCGTGAGGGCCGCCTTCGTGCCGCCGATGAGCCCGTACATCGGGAGAGCCATGTGCGTGCCGTGGCTGGAGAGGACGACCACCTTCCCACGGCCCGGCCCGGTCCCCAGCAGCGGCGCCGCCTCCTTGAGCAGGTGTACGAGCGACAGCACGTTGGTGTGCATCGCCGCGTCGAAGTGGAGCTGCGTCGTCGCGGAGAGCGGACGGAAGCCGCCGGTGGCGGCGTTGTGCACGAGGATGTCGAGCCGGCCGAACTCCCGACGCACGAAGCCGATCATTTCGGCCACGTCCTCCTCCTCGCCGACATCGGCCCGCACGCACACAGCCCGGCGACCGAGGGCGGTGATCCGCTCCGCGACCGCCTCGGCCTCCGGCAGGCTCGTCACGAAGTTGACGACGACGTCTGCACCCGCCTCGGCGAGCCGCACCGCGCACGCCCGGCCGATGCCGCGGCTCGAGCCGGTGACGACCGCGACCTTTCCCGTGAGATCGATCATGACGGTTCGGATGCTCCTGGTGACGTGCAGGCAATGCGGTCGGTGACGGCCACGGCGACGACGTGGTCCCCCTCCACGATGAAACGGCCGGTGCCGTGAACGGCGCGGAAGAAACCGCTCACCCGCCACCGGAAGGCCTGTTCCGAGATCCGTTCGACGGCGACCCGCCGCGGCCGAAACCCCTCGTCGACCGCGGCCGCCTTGTACGCGGCCTCCTTCGCGGCCCATTCGAGCGGCACGTTCCGCGGGTCGGTCACGGCCGAGAGCCCATCCGACTCCAGAAAGCGGGCGAGCGGCTCGGGAGACACGGCTGCCGGCGCCACGATGTCGATCCCCACCTGCCCGCCGCGACAGGCTGCGATGGCGACGAGTTCCGTCGGCGCACTGCTCGCCGGCCGCCGATGGGTGTGGGAGATGGAGATGCCGCACGCGGCCGGTGCACCTCCGTGCAGCACGACGGGTCGGCCCGAGGGGGGCAGCGCCGCCACCCGCAGTGATGACGGCGACACCCCGAGCACGTTCGCGGCGAGTCGCTCCGCGAGCCGGCTACCGGCCACCGACGGCGAAAGCCCCGCCGTGCGGGCGGTCCAGATTTCCACCCGGCGACCGTGCACGTCCACTCGCTGCTTCGTGACCGCAGCAGCCGCAGCGTCGGCGACGAATCGTGGAAGTGGGGCTATCACGGCGTCTCCTCTGCTGAAACGATCGCGAGATGAAGGCCCTCGACGGCCAGGATCGCCTGCCCGTCCGCGCCCACGACGACGAAGTCGTACAGGCTCTCCGACGCCGACTGCGCCTGGAGCAGGAGCCGCATCCGGCACATCTCTCCGGCCACCGGCCGCGCGGCAATTCGCACTCGCTCGATCCGCACCGGAAGCTCCACCCGCCGACCGCACAGCAGGTAGGAATAGACGGCGCATGCCACGAGACACCCGTCGAGCACTTCCACGGGCACCGTCCATCCGCGCGTGCCGCGTGGGAGAGCCACTCCCTCTCCGTGCGGCGCCACCAGCCGGCCCCAGCCGCCGCTGCGGTCGAGGGAGAGGTCCTTGAGGCCGCGGAACGACGCCCCGTGCACGAGCGGCGCGTCGTCCGGGTAGATCATCGGGTTGAAGGGAAACGCCGGCTCACCGACCTCGGCCACGATCCGCTCGCAGGCACCGCCCGGGACCTCGGCCCGGAAGTGGACCCATTCGACCGTGCGATCGAGACCGGTCAGCGGCCGGGCGTAGCCCTGAACCCGGATGCCACCGTCACCGCGGCTCACCTCCGCCCGCACGATCCTCGGCTCCTTGTCGGGAAACTCGAGGGGCCGCTCGACGACGAAGTCCCGAATCTCCTCGACTCGCTCGCCCCCGCCGCCCGCCCGCGCGGCCTGGGCCACGATCTCGAGCCCCATGACCGCCGGCAGCAACGGCCGGCCGTGCAGGAGGTGCTCCAGGAGAAAGCGATCGCTGACGGGATCGAGGCGGAAGAGCACATCGACGGCATCACCACGGTGATCGACCCGGTCCACGAGGCTGCCCGCGTCCGCGACGGTCGCGGCTGTCGTCGCTTTCGGCGGCAGGGCGTCCGGGCACATTGCCGGCTCGGTGACGAGCACTTCGGCATCCGGCAGCCCTGCCTCGATGTCGTCCACGAATCGACGCACGCCCTCGGCGAGCGGCATGAACTGCAGTCCCAGCTTCTCGAGGGCCAGTTTGCTCTCGGGACGAGACGCCATGCCGACCTCTCCCCACGCGTGCCAGTGGAAGGTGGCCGCCATGAGGCCGGGCCGCCGTGCCCGCCAGGCGGCGATGCTCTTGGCGAGCAGGTCGTTGGCCAACGAGTAGTCCGCCTGTCCGAGCCCCCCGAGCCGGCCGCTGGTCGATCCGAACCCGACGAGGCACTCGAGCGACCGTGGATCCACCACCGCCATCAGATGCTCGAGACCGAGACACTTGGGGCCGAGCGTGGCCTCGTAGCCGGCACGGCTCTTCCGTTCGAACCGGCAGGCTGCCTCCTGCCCGGCGCCGTGGATGATGCCGCGGATCGGCCCGACCTCAGCGACGACCCGCTCCACGAGTCGCCGGACCTCTCCCGCATCGACGAGGTCGCAGGCAAGGTACCTGGCATTCACTCCGGCCTGCACGCACCGTGCCAGCGTCGCCTCGATCTCGATCGACTTCTCGATGCTGCGCCACGCGTCCCGCGGGTCGTCGCCACGCTCCCGCGCCCGCCGCATCACGTCGGCCATGAGGAGTCGGCGGCCGGCCTCGTCGAGATCGATCCACGCCGGGTCGATCGCGACCGGCCGCGTCGACCCGACGAGCACGAGCGACAGGCCGTGTCGCCTGCCGACGGCGACCGCGCACGCCGCCGTCACGCCGCGGGCCCCACCCGTCACGAGCCAGACACTGCCGCGGTCGAGCGCCGCGAGGGGGCGTTCTCCGCATCGCAGGGGAGCCTCCCGCGGCACGACCGTCACCCGCCGCACGCCTCCCGAGGCATCGGCGTCGGCAAGCAGGCCCGTCTCCACGGGTCCCGCTCCATCGAGCATCTCGGCGATGATCGCCGCGGCGGCGGTATTCGAGGGGAGGCCCTTGCCCGCGTCGACGACCCGCACGTGCAGATCGGGAAACTCCCGGGCGAGGGCCTTGCCGAGCCCCGTCAACCCGCCGCCGTCCGCAGCCGGCACGTGCCCCGAGAGGCCGAAGTCGCCCCCGAGATCGACCACCGCCGTGAGCGTCGCCCCCGCGAGGCCGTCCGCCGCGAGGCGAACGCCGATCCACCGCTGGCAGGCGAAATAGGCCGCTGCCAACACCCGCTCCCGCCTCATGGTCCATGGCTCGTGATCGGCGGCCGTCGGACGCACCGGCATCAGGACGAGATGACGAACAGGACCCGATCGCTCCGCATCGTCAATGGCGGCGACGGCTGCGTGAGCCGTCTCGCTCGAAGCGGTCACGGGCCGCGCTCCCGCCGTGGCCAGTGCGGCAGCCAGTGACGCTGCGAGTTCGTCGTCGCCGAGCACGAGCACCCGCTCGCCGGCGAGCGACCGCGTTCCCCGTGCAGCCGCGCGATCGACGACCTCGAGCCGATACCGACGGGTGACCGCTGCCACCGGTTCCTCCGGCGCACAGTGCCGTATCGCCACATCCGCGCCGATCGGCCCATCCCCGCTGATCAAAAGGGGCACGACATCGCCGAGCCAGTCGGCCGTGAGCGGACCGCCGGAACGGGCCACGGGGCCTTCCTCGCCGATGCCGACGGTGAACCAGACGCACGTGGTCGAGAGGGAAGCCATTCTTCGTGCTGCCTCAGGGCTCCTCGCGAGCAGGTCACCAAGCGCCATCTCCGGGGCACGCATCCCGTCGTCCAGAAGCAGGCTCGCAAGCGGCGACGGTGGCTGTGAGTCCTCGAACGTCGAGCCGAGCGGAACGAGACGGCCGGCCGGATCCACGCAGTGGATTCGGCCGCCGGCAGCGAGGTCGGCGACCACGAGGCCCTGTGCCGCTTCTCCAGCGGCCTGCAGCTCATCGCCCGCCATCGCGACGGTGCGACAGCGGGTCGCTATCCGCTCGACGAGTCGTGTCATGGCCGACCCGACGACGCCCCCCTGCCGCCCGCGGGACGCCGCGAGCACGGCGATCCCAGCGTCGTTCCATCCCGCCACGGCGCCCTCCATCGCCGGCAGGCCCACGACGGCCCCCGAGAGGCCGCCGTTGAACCTACGGGCTACGGGTGTGGCATGGCGACCAAAGCAGACGACCAGGCCACGCGTTCCGGCGGAAGCAGGGCCGGTGATCGGCGCCACCACCAGGCGTTCCCACGCCGCGTCGGCCGTTGCCGAGATGCGGGTGACCGGATCGAGCACCGCCGTCGCGGCGGCACCGGGAGACGGCTTCGTGTCCCGATCGGGACCGCGGCCATCACGATCGCGGCCCACCCGTGGCAGCAGGTAATCGAGCAGGTGCCGTAGCGTCGGGAACGCATCGAGCGACACGTCGTCATCCGCCGCGAGTCCGTACTTCAGGCCGATCTCCCCCACCATCTGTGCCTTGCGGATGCTGTCGATCCCCAGGTCTGCCTCGAGGTCGGCGTCGAGTTCCACGATCTCGCGTGGATAGCCCGTCTGCTCCACGACGAAATCGACAAGAAACGTCGCGATCTCCGCGGTCGCTGCGGTCGCCGCCGGATGGTGCTCATTCCCGCCCGCTCGCCCGTTTCCGTGGCCGTTCCCGAGCGCGGCAGCGGCCCGATTTCGATCGCGTCGTCGCGCGGTGGCGTCGAACACATGCACCCGCGAAGCCGGTCGCGTGCGGTCGACGCCGGAGGCCGCGGGGGGCGGTGACGGAGGCCGCAGGGCCCCTGCGGCTTCGAGCTGCGCGACGAGCCGCCCGAGGGTTTCCCGGGAGCATCGTCCGCGCTGGTCGAACTGCACGAACCGAACCCCTTCCTTCCCCTCGAGAACCCGCCGCGTCAGTCCGGTCAGCACACCAGAGGGACCGACTTCCACGAACGTGCGCACGCCCCGCTCGTAGAGCCGCAGCACCGTGTCGATCCAGCGGACGGTCCGCGTCATCTGGGCGACGAGGCTGTCGCGAATCGAAGCGGCGCCGCCGAGCACTTCGGCCGAGGTGCTGCCGAAGGTGGGAAGCCGGGGAGGCTCGATCGGCAGCGTGTCGATGACCCCCGCCAGACGGTCAGCCGCCACGGCCAAGAGCGGCGTGTGAAAGGGGCTCGGCACCGCAAGCCGTTTCGACTTTACCCGCTCTGCCTCGAGCAGTGACTCGAAGGCATCCACATCGCGCGACAATCCGCCGACGACGAACTGCTCCGGGGCATTCTCCGCGCAGAGCCAGACCCGGTCGCGGAACTGCCCGAGGGCCTGGTCCACGGTGCCGCGATCCGCGATGACCGAAAGCATCGCGCCATCCCGTGGGCCATGACGCTCCACCGCGTCGGCGCGGGCCCGCGTCGCCCGCGCAGCCGAGACGAGGCTCCAGCCGCCAGTGGCGACGAGGGCAGCGTACTCGCCGAAGGAGTGGCTGGCGACGACGTCCGGCTCGAAGCCGAGCCGCTCGAGCGTCCGCCACGCCACGAGGTCGGCGAGCAACACCGACCACTGCGTGTCCCAGACGCGGAGCCCCAGGCCAGTGGGACCGAAGCCGGAGTGGTCGTGCCAGGCGATGTCCGACAGCGTGGGCTGGCCGGCCGACCGCGCGGCGGCATCGACGTCGGCGATCGCCGCCGCGCCCTCGGGCAGGCCGGCGAGGTCGCGAAACATGTCGGCGTACTGCGACCCTTGGCCGGGAAAAACCGCGGCGACGAGACGCCTGCCGGACGCCGGGACGGCCGCGGGGCCGACGGCGGTCCCGACGGTGGCCCCGGGGGAGGCCGGCCCGCACGATCGCGGCACGACCGCACCGTTGTCCACCACGACATGACCGGCCAGGGCACCGTACGCGACCGTCACGCCGCCAGCGCGATACCGTGTCTCGCCGACCGCCGCGATCGGCAGTCGCTCCGTCGCCGCCTCGAGGCCGTGCACCTCGCGACGCCGCGTTGAGAGCGCCGCCGAGCCGGGAAGAAGGCCCTCGTCGACCGCCCGCGTCAGCATCAGCATTCCTGCCGCCCCTGCCGCGGCACCGACATGGCCGATGAGCCCGTTGATCGCACCGGCGACCGGCGGTGACGCGGTTTTGCCGTACGCATCACCGATGGCCGCGAGCTGTGCGTCGCACCTGTCGTGCCCGCCGGCCGCGGCGACCGCCACGGCTCCCACCACCTCGGAACCGATGCCCGCATCCCGATGGGCGTTTTCGATGGCCAGCTTCACGGCGGCCGCCGCCGCGCGGTCGCCACCGAGGCCAACCCCGCGGATGACGCCGCGGACCCGGTCGCCCGCGGCCCGCGCGTCGGCGAGCCGCTTGAGCACGAACACGACCGCACCCTCCGCCGGCACGTCCCCGCCGGACGACAGGCCGTCGAGCACGCATATCGGCCGGGGGGCCAGATGCCCGGCCAGCGATCGCCCCTCGTACGACATGAAGTCGAGGCATCGCTCGCCGGCGGCGCACAGGACCGTGTCGCAGTCCCCCCGCCGCAGCATGTCGACCGCCGCGGACACCGCCGTCACGCTCGAGCAGTCGCCGGCGTCGATCGCGACCGCCCCCCCCATGAGATCGAAGGTCTTCGTGAGCCGACTGGCGAGCGTGCTGCTCGTGAAGCTTCCCGTCTCGTCGACGACCGCCGGCATCCGCTCGATGAGCGCCGTTTCAAACGCAGCGACGATCTGCTCCCGGTCCGCCAGACAGACGCCACGCCGATGGAGCGCAGCCGCGAGCAGCCGCACCGTTTCGGGAAGCCGCAGCCCCATCTGAAGCTGGTTCGAGAAGTCGCCGCCGAACCGCGTGCCCACCACGACCGCCGCGCGGCGGCGGTCGAAAGCCCGAAGTCCACCGGCGTCAGCGACCGCCTCGTCGGCCGCCTCCAGAAGCATGAACTGCAGCGGATTGGCGGCGGCGATCTGCTTGGGCGGAACTCGGTGACGCCGCCAGTCGTACGAGAAGCCCCGCACGAAGCCGCCGACGTCCGCCACGACGTGCCACGGCCGCGGGCCCGAGCGATCGAGCACGCCCGGGGAATCCCAACGGTCCGTCGGTGCGGGGCCGATCGCACTCTCCCCGCGGTCGAGCCGTGCGTAGAACGCCTCTCGCGTCAGCGATCCGGGCAGCACGCATCCGGCACCAACGATGGCGATCGCGTCGTGATCGGCCTCCCGACCGGGCCGCGTCATGGCCGGTCGGGGCTTCGTCGACGGCATGTGTTCCGCGAGTGCCAGGTGCACGTTCAGACCGCCGATGCCGAACGCGTTGACCGCCGCGAGTCGGGGCGTGCCGTCTGCGTGGGCGGGCCAGGGCATCGCGGTTCGCGGAACGACGAACGGACCTCGCTCCCAGTCGAAGGAGCGGCTGAGTTCTCCTCCGGTGAATCCTGGGGGAATCATCCCGTGCTCGAATGCCAGCACAACCTTGACGAGGCTCGCGAGGCCGGCGGTCTCGAGGGTGTGGCCGATGTTGGACTTCACGGAGCCGATCGGCAGCTTCCGGCCCGGCGGCACGTGGTCCGACATCACCCTCGCGAGTGCCGCAAGCTCTGTGGCGTCGCCCACCTGCGTGCCGGTGGCGTGCGTCTCGATGTACTCGAGCCTGGCGAGATCCGCGGGGTCGGGGTAGGCCCGCTGCACGGCGGCGATCTGACCCTCCTGCCGAGGCGCCCAGAGGCTCTTTCCCTTGCCGTCGCTCGCGACGCCGAGACCACGGATGACGCCGCGAATGCGGTCGCCGTCGGCCACCGCCCGCGCGAGCGTCTTGAGGACGATCGCCACGTACCCCTCCGCGGTAACGAGCCCGTCGGCGGCCTCACCGAACGGGAACGAGCCGGTCGCACTGACCGACTGGGCGGCCGAAAAGAGCACCAGGCTGTCGGACTTGCAGTAGGAGGCGCCGCCCACGATGGCCTGGTCGATGGTGCCCTGCAGCAGGGATCGCCCGGCGATGGCCAGCGCCTGGAGCGACGAAGCGCACGCCGCGTCGACGACCAGGTAGGGCCCGCGGAGCGCCAGGGCCTCCCGCACGATGGCCGCCGCGCCGAGGGCGTCGAGGTGGAGCCGTTCGCCCGGCATGCGGGGGGGATATCTTCGCCGGACGCCATCGATGACCTCCGCCGCCACCGCGCGGACATCGTCACCGAGCACGTCCCTTGCCGCCTCGACGTCGGCAAGGATCCTCGTCGCCTCCTCGATCCCGCTTGCGTACACGATGTCGCCGATCTTCGTGCTGCCCCCGGTGTGCCCCACGTAGACGCCGGTGGACCGGCCGGAGGGCATGGCGAAAGGATCGAGGCCGGCATCGAGACACGCCTGCGACGCCACCTCGAGGAATAGGTGATGCGCCACGTCGTAGCGGCGGAGCAGGTCGTCCGTGATCGGACAGCGACGCGGATCGACCGCACGATCCGGGACGAGACCGCCGATGTCCGAGTACGTCCGGCCGATCTTTCCCTTTTCGGGATCGAAATACAGATCACGCTGCAGCCTGGAGTCGGGCAACGGTCCCCACGCCGTTCGGCCCTCCACCACGAGCCGCCAGAACTCCTCGAGCCCGTCGGCTCCGGGCAACCGGCAGGACATGCCCACGATCGCAAGCGACTCGGTCAAGATCTTGCGTCCTGGTTGGTGGTGGAAGGCGTGCGGTCCGCCGTCAGCATCCGTGGCGAACGCAGTGAGGGAGTGAACCCGTCGACGACCGAGCGGAGTATGACTTCACCCGCATGGTAGTCAAGGTTTTCGCCCCGTCGCGCGACCCGCTTGTGCCGTCGTTTGCCACCGGTTCGCCCCCGCTAGGGCGGGAGGGTATGGTGGTCTCGCATGCCCTCATCCGCGGCCACCTGCGATCGTGTCCAGTCCGTCACGAGCAGGTCGCTCGATCCGCTCGAGCACCTCATGCTCACGGATGCCCGGCCGGGGCATCCACTCTGCTTCTTCATCGAGTGCGACGTCGAGGGTGTTCTCGACGAGGATCGCCTTCGCACGGCGCTCGCCGCAGCGGCTCAGCGGCATCCACTCTTCCGCAGCAGGGCGAGGTTGGGCGGCTGGCGACCACACTGGCTCGAGCCGGATGTCGCCCCTGCCCTGCTCTGGCATCCCACCGCGAGTGATCGGCCGTGGCGATCCCCCGATCTTGCGATGGAAAGCGGGGCGAGGTTGGTGGTGCTCTCGGGCGATGCCCCGGACCGCCACCGGGTCATCCTCCAGGTGCAGCATGCGGTCTGCGACGGGCTCGCCGCCATCGAGTTTCTGGGGGATGTCTGGGCGGGCTATGCCGGCCTCACTCCGCCGCCGTTTTCAACGCGACGACGCTCCGACGACGCGGTCGCCTCCACCCCGATGACGACTTCGGCCGACATGCGCAGGGACGCGGTCGCGTTCTCCCGCTTTCGACCGCGGCCGCTCGCCCCGCTTCACGGCACGCACGAGGGCTCAGGCGTCTTCCGGCCGCTTCACCCGCCGTACCTCACGCGTGTGTTCGATCGCGACACGACCGTTCGCCTGAGGCGTGGCGCGACCGCGCGTGGCATCACGCTCAACGACGTCGTCGTGACGGCGACGATGCGGGCCGCGATCGCATGGAACGAACGTACTGTCGGCGAGGCGGGCAACGTGCGGATCAACGTGCCGGTGAGCCTCAGGCCGCCGGGAACACGGCAGCCGGCCCGCAACGTGCTGGGCTACGCATTTCTCGACCGCATGCCCGAGGAGTGTCGCGACCGTGACCAACTCGCATCGTCGATCGCGGCTGCCACCCGCTGGATCCTCGCCACGAACGCGGCGGCGGAGTTTCTCGTGGGCCTGCGTGCGGTCAGCCGGGTGCCGGGCCTGCTGCGACTGCTGACGCGGCTGCCCGTCTGCCACGCAACCGGAATCGTCAGCTGTGCCGGCGACCCGAGCCGGCGGATGCGGTCGGGCGTCGGAAAGATCGACGGACTCGACGCGCCGGGCGGCGTCGTGATCCGCGGCATGTCGGGCGTGCCGCCGCTGCGACCTCGCACCCGTGTGGCGATCGGGGCAACCACCTACGGTGGATCTCTGGCCCTCTGCTGCACGTGCTCGGCCGGAGCGGATCACCACGACGCATCGGCCCGCTTCCTCGACCTCATCCAGCCGGAAATCGAAGCCTTCGCCGACTGACGACGACTCTAGGGCAGCTTCACGAAGCCGTCGAACCACGGCTTCACCGCGAGCGTCGCCGAGACGTACGACGCACGGTGGTCGGCCCGTTCGCCCGCCGAGAGGAACTCCACCTGCGGGCTGCCGAGCATCTTTCCGAAGTCGAACACCATCCGCGAGACAGCCGGCGGAATCGCCTCATCGGCATCGCCGCCGTAGGCCCGCAGGGGCGTCTTGATCTTCCAGCGATAAGCCCCCGCTTCCTCGAGCAGATCCCAGAACCGCCCACGGCCGCTCTCCGCCCCCTCGATGAACGAGGGCTTCAAGAGCCCGGTCACACCGCCAGGCACCGAGGCATCGTACTCCGGCCACGGAAGCTCCCCGTCGAAAAACCTCCGCGAGGCGGCGAGGTGTTCCGGCTTGATTGCCGAGGCCGCGAGGCCGGGGAGCCGGGCGTATTCCTCCTGCGACCAGAGCATGTTGCTGATGCAGCCCTTGATCCAGGCGGCATCCTGCGGACGCGGGTTCGCAATCGGCCGACGGAAGGCCGCCGCGAGATCGACCGGCGCACTCACGGTCGCGGCAGCGGTGACCGGAACGCCGAGCGTCTCCAGCCGACGGAGGAACTGCATCGTCGACCAGCCCCCCTGCGACCAGCCCCAGACGAACAACTTCGGCGTCGTCTGCCCGAGCGAGTCGAGCACCGCCTTCGACGAGCGGTAGTGGTCGAGCATCGACTGCGTCGTGCCCCGCGCCACGATGAAGCAGTTGGGCAGCCGCGACGCCCCCAGGCCGAAATAGTCGGCGCCGATCACGACGTAGCCCTGGCCTGCGAACGCGGCGAGGGCCAGTTGCGTCTCGTACGAGTTGTCGGGGCGGGAAGGCACCTGGTCGCGGCCGAAGACCGTGCCGTGCTGGTAGCTGAGGAGCGGATGCGTCTTCGAGCCGTCCTCCGGGACCGCCAGCAGGCCGCTGCCGAGGGTCGGCTGGTTGTCCCATTCGGGAACCACGGAATCGAACTGGACCTCGTAGAGCGTCACGCCGTTCCGCGGTGCGGGGAACTTCGACTTGAAGTCGGCCGACTTCATCGTCGAGCCCTGCGACGGGTCGAAGCCCCCCATGAACGTGTCGAGGCCCCGGTCGAGGATCTCGCCCAGCCGGGCCTTGTCGTAGCTGCCGATCTTCCGGTACCGCACGCCCGACGCCACCGGCGTGAACTCCTGGTCCGCCGAAAAGGCGGTGCCAGCCGCGGTGAGAACGCATGCGACGAGCGAGCAGATGGCGAAACACCACGAGCGAGCGATGGTCATGGAACCCCCTGGATTGAACTGCAGATCCTCATATGGGGGCGGAGTGTATGCGGGTGTGCGCGGCGCACGCAAGCATGCATCGCCTCGCCCCGGACGAGCCCGGAGCCGTTCACTTCCCGAGCGCCGCCTCGGCGTGGCGGAGGATCTCGGTGGGTGTCCGAACGACGCCGCTGAACGGCCGCTCCATCTCCAGGATGAGAAAGATGGCGCTGCTCACCGACAGCGAGCAGAGGAAGAGTGCCAGGAACACCGTCACATTCCGCTGGGCGAACAGTCCGTAGCTGAAGAACGTGACCACCAACCACAGGCCGAGGGTGAGCAGGAAAAGCAGCGGCATCTGGGCGTGCTGCTCGGCCGCCAGGGCCCACCGTGCCCGGAGCGCCGCCTCGCCGAGCTTCACGAGCTGTTCCTTGATGCCCTTCTGCCTGAGATCACGTGGCTCGAGCGCATGGATACGGTCCGCCGTGTCCTCGATCCAGGCTGCGGACTCGAGCGGATCGTAGTTCTTCGACGCACCCTCTCCCAGGCTCGTGAGCCAGGCGAGCCTGCGCCGCATCATGGTCACGACTTCGGCCCGGATGTCCGTCGCCTCCTCGCCATACCGCCGCAGCAGGCGGTCGATCGTGATGAGGTCGATCGCGGCGTCGTGCACGTTCCTGCAGGTGAGCTCGTAGGTGCTCTTGGCCGACGCCGTGGCTAGGCCCAGGATGAGCGCGGTCATCGCAGTGATGGTGCCGATGGCGAGCCGCACGGTGTCCTTCGTCTCGCTCCCGACGTGATCCGCCGGCAGCTGCCGCTGGACGAAGAGCCCGATGGCGGCCGCGGCGCATGTGGAAAGCATGACCAGGCCGGCGATAACGATGGGGTTCATGCGACTCTCCGAACGGACGCCGCCAGTCTATCCTCCCGCTGTCCTGACAGCCCCGGGGCCGCGGGCGGCCGCGGCGTCTATTTCGGCGAAACGACCCGCACGGTCCGGGCCACACGGAAGCCCATGTAGTCGGTGGTGTCGGTCATCACTGCATAGTTGATTCGTGTGGCGGAGCGGGTCTCCCAGCGGGAGTGCATGAACGATCCGCCCCGCTGGGCCCGGAACACGTTCCGGAACGCATCCCCCGCATAGAGTTCCGCCTCATCCTCGACGTCGTCGAGTTGCGTCGCCGCGCGCAGCCGCTCCTGCGGATCCGGCAGGTAGATGTTCTGGCTCCATTCGAGCACGTTACCGAGCGTGTCGAAGAGGCCATAATCATTCGGTTTCAGTCGGGCCACCGGATGCGTCATGCCGTCGGAGTTGCCCGCCGACCATGCATACCGCGACAGCAGTTCTTCCGATTCGCCGTAGGGCCGATCGGTCGTCGATCCGGCACGCGTCGCGAACTCCATCTCCGCCTCGGTGGGCATGCGATAGCCCGAGAGGTCGAGCAGGTTTCGCTTCGGGCGGACGTCGATCCGGCCGTCGGCAGACACGTCCTCGTAGCACCACTGCGTCGGAGGAATGCCTTCCTGCTCGCTCAGGAAATTGCAGTAGGCGGCTGCCGCGTACCAGTCGATCCGTACCGCCGGAAGATCGGGGTCGCGGCCCAGGCTCGAAGGGAGGGCGTAGTCCGGTTTGAATTCCCGAAACTGGTCGATGGTGACCGGCGTGTCGGCGATCGCGTAGGTTCGTCCGATCCGCTTCGGATGCACCGGATCGTTGAAGGTCGCGGCATCGTCGTCTTTGGGCGAGCCCATGGAAAACTCGACCGGCCCGGGGATCACCACCATCGTCTGTCCGACCGCGTTGAACTGCCACGAGGGTTTCGTCGCGTCGGAAGGGCCCGCGGTCGCCGGCGGCACGGCGGCACGGCGGGAAGCTTCCGCCCGCAACGCCGCGTCGGTCTCCCGCAGCCACGCGTCGTCGTTCCACATCCGCAGCAGCCACTTGCTCGCGCCGTGGATGCCCGGGTCCGGATCGTGCCGATACAGGTCCCGCGCCCTCGAAACCATCCTCTGCCGCACGTCGCTCGGGACGTTCTCCTCTGCATAGGAGCCGAGGATGAGCAGGATCGCCCGGCGGACCGAAACATCCCGCTCCTCGTCGAACCGGTCCGCCACTTCGACGCTCCCCGCCCCGGAGGTGGCGAGTCGATCGATCACGTAGCTGCGAATCCGCGGATCGGGGGCCTGCCGCAGCAGCCCCCACACCCGCTCCGGCCGGGAGAGCTTCACGAGGCCCACGGCCGCGTTCGCCTTCCGCTTCGCGGCCCGCTCCAGAACCGACTCGTCGGTCGATTCCGGCATCGCCCGGTCGATTTCGGCGAGGAGGACGGGAATCACCTCTCCGGCACGGGGCTCGACCTTCGTGAACGGGATCGTGTAGCCGTTGACGAAGTCGTCGAGCAGCAGCTCGGCCAGTTCCTTGGGCCGGTCCGAGAGATAGTCGCCGAGCACGCTCGCCGCCCGGACCCTCAGCGAGGAGGAAGGGCTCTCGAGGAAGATGTCGGTGAGAGGCGGTATGAGCCGTCCTTTCACGGGCCGCAGGCTCTCGCTCCACGTCCCGAGAACCAGCGGCTCCTCGTTCACCATGAGGGCCGCCACCGACCGCGCAACGTCGCCCCACCGCGGGCTGTCCGGCTCGTAGGACGCCAGGGCACACGCCGCCCGGATACGGCTTCCGGCCGTCTGGGGACTGGTTTCCCCGAGGCGGGCCCAGAGCCGCTGCGCCACGACCTGATTGTAGGGCTCGAGCGACGCCACGATCACGCCGACGTCCTGCGGCCGCGCCTCGAGCAGGTGCTCGAGCACCGGCTCGACCTGCGAACCGTCGGCCGGAAGCAGGGCGAGGTGGATGGCGAGATCCCGCACCGGATCGTCACGCGTTGCCTGCTGCCGTGAGGCGGCTTCGAGGAGCGGCTGGACACGCGATCGATAGGGCTCGATTTGACGGACGATGGCCGGCACGTCCCTGATCCTCGCCACGAGCAGCCGCTCGCGCAGGACCGTCGCCCGGAGGTTGCCGAAGAACTCGCGGGCGATCCCGGCGGCGAGGAGCACGGTCACGATCCCGATGGCGGATCGGGACAGGTAATACCTTTCCGCCTCGCGCATCATCGCCTGCTGCGGCTGCGTCCAATCCCGTCGCCGCGTCCACCAGCGAATCTGCAGGCACTGCCACAACGAGGGCAACTGCCGGCGCTCGCGGCGGGCATTCCAGACGGTCGCCCGGTCGGCGAGGAGCAGCTCGGCCCGCCCGCGTCGGGTTTCCTTCTGTCCGCGGGTGAGCCACTCGCGGAGCGAGGGCACGAGGTAATCGTGGGCCAACTGGTAGGACACGCCGTCATGCCCGCCGTCGCCCGAGGCCGCCATGTCGTCCTGCTCGGAGATCGCGACGATGAGCCTCAGCTCCGAGTTGAGCAGGTCGATCAGGCCGGAGAAATCAGCGGGGTGTCTCCCGTAGCCCGAGGCCTCCAGGAGTTCGTCCCACGTGCGTCGCCGCCGGATCGTCGTGCCCTCCTCGGGAAGGAGGCACTTCAGCACCGCGCGGGCGGCCTTCTGATGGTGACGATGCCTCGCGGAGACGCTCGCCGCCCCGAAGGTCTCCTCGAGGAACGCCACCCCGACCCCCGCCGCACCGCCGAGCTTCCGGAGCACGGCCGGCTGCCACGGCTTTGCTTTCATGATCTCGGCGAAGAGCGCAAGCCGCACCGGAACGACCTTGCCATCGACGGCCAGGTCGTCGATCGCCTCGCGGAGAAACTGTGCCTGCTCGCGGCTCACGGAGCCGGGGTCGTCGGGCAGCCTGCCGTAGGCCCGCCCGAACGACGCGAGAACCTTCGCGGCATGGTCCACGTCGAAGAGGTCGATCATCGCGGAATTCGCCCGCTCGACGAGCCGCACGTCGATGTCGAACATGAACCGGTTGACCGTCACCCAGTAGTCGTCCCGCACCATCACGAAGCACTGCACGTGCGTGCCGTCGCACTGCCGCAGCGCGGAGGCGAGGTCGCCGTCGTGGTCTCGACCGTGGGTCTGGAGCCACTGCTCGAACTGGTCGACGACCATCAACAGCTTCCCCCCCTCCGGGATCAGTTCCCCTCGCCGCAGCCTCGTCACGGCCTCCGTCAGGCTGCAGTGCGGCGGCAGGTCGGGAAACCTCGCCCGGAGCCGGCCAACGAGGGTCTTCTCGGTGTCGTCGGCGGATGCCTCCACGAAGATCGCGATCACGGTCGGTGACAACCGCGGCAGCACCCCCGCCTTGATCAGCGAAGACTTTCCGCAGCCGCTCGGTCCGTAGACACACCCCACGGCGAACGTCTCGCCGGGGTCGCGGGCCTCGATCCGCGCCTTGATGAGACGGATCGAATCGGGAAGGCCCTGCAGGTTCCGCGGACCCGGCACCAGTTCGAGGTAAAACTCGCTGTCGGACGCGTCGAACGATCGCAGTCCCTTCGGCACGACCGGCGGAGGCCCGGCGGCCGAGGGCTTCGTGCCCGCCGCCGCGGTGGACGCAAGCGGCGCGAGCGGGCGGCCGAAACCGGTGCGCCGCACCACGTGCACGGCTCCATTCTTGTCGCGGATGCCCTCGGACGGACCGAAGGCCGACCGGACGTCCGGCGGAAGATCGACGTACGTCGCCTCGTCGATGATGAAGTCGCCGCCCGTGCAGGCCGACTGGTGGCGGGCGCATACGTTCACGACGTTGCCGACCGGCTTGTCGCCGTCCCAGGCCACCTCCCCGGTCGCGGCGCCGGTGCGAAACCAGTGCTCCGCGACCTTGTCGGTCACCCGGCGGTTGTGCCCGGCCGTGGCTTCCTGCAGCGCCGACGCAAACCGATACGCGCCCAACGCCGTCTCGAAATGGAGAAAGAAGCCGTCCCCGGCGGTGTCGATGAGCCGGTAGACGGTCGGCGTCGAGGAGCCGTCCAACTGCGACAACGCCTGCTCCACGTACCCGGCCACCGTCCGCTTCATCTCGGCCGCAGCCCTTGGCCCCGCCGCCTGCTCGAGCAGGTGGATGCGTTCGGTGAAGCCCTTGAAATCGGCGAACACGAACGTGCCACGACCGACCCGCAGTCCCCGTTCCACGGCGGCCACCGCGACGGTTCCCGGGTCCACGGGCAGGGCGAGGAGTTCGTCGGCGATCTCCTGGGCCGACTCGTACCGATCGACCAACCGCGGCCGGAGCATCTTGAGACAGACCCTTTCGAGCTCCGACGGGATCGACGCGTCGATCTGCCTGGGAGGAGTCGGGGCGGCGGCCACGATCACTTCCGTGAGCCGTTCGACGGAGTCGCCCTCGAAGGGGCGGCGGCCCGTCAACAACTCGTAGAAGACGACGCCGAGGCTGAAGATGTCCGACCGCGGCTCGACCCGGTGCTCCTCGCCGCGAATCTGCTCAGGCGACATGTACTCCGGCGTCCCCGCCAGGCGGCGGCCGCGGATGATCTGCGGGGAGAAATCCGTCACGAACACGTCGCCGCGTCGGTCGAGCAGCAGGTTGCTCGGCTTGATGTTTCCGTGCACGACGCGACGCAGGTGGGCCGCGTGGAGGGCACCCGCCACGATGCCCACGAGCCTCGCGGCCTCCCCGGGTGGAAGCCGCGACTCCGCGATCCGCTGCTGCAGGCTCATGCCCTCGATGAACCGGCTCACGGTGAAGCAGGGATGCTCCGCGGTCGAGCCGACCTCGAACACCGGAACGACGTGCGGATGTTCGATCGCCGCGAACCGGCGAGCCTCCGCCAGGCAGGCCGCCAGGTGCTCGGGGTTCCCGGTCAGTTCCCGGTGGGGAACCTTGATGGCGACCATCCGTTGCAACTGGTCGTCATGCGCGAGGTACACCGTCCCGAACACGCCACGGCCGAGGGACGACGCCACGCGGTACCGGCCGACCTGCGCCGGCTGCCGGCTGGAGGCATGTGGATCGGGGGCTTCCATGAGGATCCGAGGTGGAGGAAAGCCGTTGCCGGCGGAACCCCCAGTCTACCCGCACCGGACCGCCCGCGTGCCGCGGCCCTCAGGCGATCCCCTCGGCCCGCATGGCCTGCCAGTCGGCGTCGGTCGGCTTCGCGACGGTGCCGAAGATGTAGTCCCCGATGGGAAACGCGACGTTGAAGTTCTTGTCGGGATAGCGGTGGTGGAGGAAGTGGTGCCTTGCCACGCCCTTGAATGCGGCCCACTGCGCGAAGGGCCTCCCCTCGGGCTTGTGCATCTCCAGGTGGATCTGGTTCCACAGCCAGTGATGGAGGCAGACGACCATCGGAAACATGACCGCGGCGGTCGTCGAGAACCAGACGAGCACGAGGCTCCCCAGCAGCGACTCGAGCACCCCTTCCAACAGGTTGAGCCGTATCCCGCGATCCTCCCCGCGGGGCACCGGATCGTCGTGGAACGACTTGCGGTACTGCTTGTGGTGCTCGACGGCGTGGCTCGTGAAGATTCGCTGGCGGGCCGCGAGGTTGCGGAAGGGGAAGTGCAGAGGCTTCTTGTGCATCAGCCGGCAGTGCACCTGATGCTCGATGATGGACATGAGAACGACGAGCACGACGAACCAGCAAAGGACGTGGATCACGAGCGACACGATCTCAGGCGTCATGGTGGGGCCCTGGGTGGAATCAAGGGCCCACATGTCGGCGAATGCAGCCGATCTTCTGGGGGCTTCTTAGCGGGGAGGTGTACCAGACCGCCCCGCACGGCGTCAGGGCGATTCCGCGGCCTGAATCGACGCTTCGCGCTATTTTCCGCCCCGCTTCTTCGACCGAGGGCCGATGCTGCGACGCTTCGCCGGCCGCGCACCCCCCCCGCCGCGGTCGTGGCGGTGCGGCGGGCGGCGTGATCGATGCGGTTCCCGGGCCTCGGGCGGGTCGAGCCCCTCGTCGCTCTCGACGATCGTCGGCGCGAAGTGGTGCAGGATCGCTGCCGCGATCTCCGCCGCAGGCCGACCATCCGCGAGGAGACGGTCCACGACCCGCGCCTCGTGTGGAAACGGGCCGCGGGCGAGCGTCTCTCGCAGGTGTTCCACGATCGTGTCGGCGCGACGGCCCGCGACCATCTGCCCCGTGGGAACCGGTTCGCGTCGAATTTTCGTGGCGGTGAAACGCTCGATCGCCCGCAGGGCGTGGATGCCCCCGCCGGACACGAGCGTCACCGCCCTGCCCTTTCGGCCCGCCCGCCCCGTCCGCCCGATCCGATGAACGTAGTCTTCGGGATCGTAGGGAAGGTCGTAGTTGACCACCAGTTCAAGGTCTGCGACGTCGATGCCCCGGGCTGCGACGTCCGTCGCGACGAGGAACCGGAACGCACCCTTTCGGAAGCTGTCCATCACGCGGGTTCGCTGGGGCTGCGCCATGCCCCCGTGGATCGGCGACGCGGAGCAGCCTCGAGCCGCGAGCAGGTCGGCCAGTTCCTCGACCATCCGCTGCGTGTTGCAAAAGATGAGGCCGCTGCGAACGTCGTGGAAGTCGATCGCCCGGCACAGCGCGGCGAACTTCGCGTGATGCCGCACCTCGTAGTAGACCTGCTCGACGAGGGGAGGGCCGCTGACGGCCTTCTTCGCGATGGCCACGGTCCTGGGATCACGGGAGTGGTGCCGGACCATCGCCTCGACGGGCGGCGAAAACGTCGCCGAAAAGAAGACCGTCTGCCGTGCGGCCGGGGCCGCGGCGAGCAGCTTCTCGACGTCTTCCTGGAACCCCAGGTCGAGCATCCGATCCGCCTCGTCGAGGATCAGCATCTTCACGCGGGCGAGATCGAGCGTGCCGCGGGCCATGTGGTCGGTCAGCCGTCCCGGCGTCCCGACGACGACGTGGGCGCCCCGCTTCAGTTCGACGAACTGCCGCTCGTAGGCGGAGCCGCCGTAGATCGCGACCGACCGCAGCGTCTTCTTGAACGCCGACAACTTGCGAACCTCGTCGGTGATCTGCATGGCCAACTCCCGGGTCGGGGCCAGGATGACCACCTGCGTCGCCGGCACGTGCGGATCGACGCACTCGATCGCCGGGACGCAGAAGGCCGCGGTTTTGCCCGATCCGGTCTCCGATTGGCCGACGACGTCGTGACCCGAAAGCAGCAGCGGAATCGCCGCCGCCTGGATCGGCGACATCCTCGTGAAGCCGAGCTGGTCGACCGCCCGCAGCATTTCCGGCGAGAGGCCGAGCGATGAAAACGGCTGGCCATCCCCGGCGATTGGCAGCCCGGTTGTTTCCATCATGTCCCGCGTGTCCATGGGTGCGACGCCGCGACGGCTGTCAGAAACGTCGCCCGCCACGGCCACCGCCGGCCTCGCGCGGCTTGGCCTCGTTGACCGTGAGCCTGCGGCCGTCGAGGTCCTTCTCGTTCATGCCTCCGATGGCCCGCTGCGCGGCGTCGTCGGTCTGCATCTCCACGAACCCGAACCCCTTGCTGCGGCCCGTGTCGCGGTCTTGGATGACCTGTGCGCTCACCACGGTCCCGAACTCGAGAAACATCTGCTCGAGCGTCTCGCTGGTCACGCTGTACGCGAGGTTTCCGACATAAAGCTTCTTTCCCATGAAACACCACACTCCTACGGATGACCCGGTTTACTTTCGGGGTCACTGCGAAAGGGCCAGAGAATGGCAGCCCGCCAGAGGATGAAGGCGAGCAAAAAGAAGCGGCAGAGGCTGTTCGCCTGCCACGCATCAAGGATGCTTCGTCCACAACCGACGTTGACACTCTACGTGAAATCGGACGGAAAGCAAGCAAAAATGGAATGCGGGCGGCCCCCGCCTTCCCGCCTACAGCGTTGGCCGGCCCTCCTCCAACCGCTTCAGATGGTATTTGCCCGCCGTTCCGCGACGCCATGCGGATAGCCATGCTTCTAGATCGCCGGCCAGCCTTTGCATGGCCAGATTCCAGTCCGAGCCGTCGCGCACCCACACGCACCGCACGCTCGGATACCAGACCGTCCGCTCGCTTCCCAACGGCCACGTGAGCCGCGGCTGCTCCCGGATCACGAGCCACGTGGGCACGCCGATCGCTCCCGCGAGATGCACCTGCGAGGCCGAGATCGCGATCAGCAGGTCACACGACCGCAGCACGGCGGCAAGCCCGTCGAGATCCTCGTACAGATCGACCGGCTCCATCCGGACGCGTCGACCCAGCGGCCGCCACTCGGGGATTCTTCGCGGGTCGGCGTCGTGCTGTGCGGAAACGAACTCGATTCCCTGGACGGCGAGAAGGTGCCGCCAGCTTTCGAGCGGCGGCAGCGATTTGGCGGCGTTGGCGGTCTGCCAGACCAGGGCGACGCGGGGCCGCAGCGATCGCGGAAACCAGCGGCGCGAGTACCGCCCGACCCGGGACGGATCCGCAACGAGCCACGGCTCCCGCGGCATGGCCGCGGACGACGGGAGAAGGTAGTGGGAGAGCCGCTCCCACGTCGCATGGAAGCACGTGCCCGGCGGCACTGCTGGGCTCGACAAGACGCCGCGTGGCACCACGTGGAGTGCCGGGAATCTGCGTTGCACGAGCGGGATGAGACGGGCATCGACCTCGACGGTGCAATGTGCAGCCATCTCGCCGAGGTTCGAGAGCGCTGCTGTATACCGCAACTCGGCACCGAGGTGCCGGTACGACTTCCAGATGAAAAGCCGCCTTCCCGCCTCGAGCGGCTCTCCGGCCCAGGCCGCGAGACCACCACCGAATCGGGCCTCGGCCTGCTCGTCGCAGACCACCTCCATCCGCCATTGCACGGCGAGATCCTGCGTCCACTCGGCGATCGCCATCAATTCCTTCATTCGTTGGATCGACCGCGGATCGGCCCTGAACGCTCGCGTCGCACATCGCTTCGCCTCCTCGTAGTCGAGCCTCGAGAGCGCCGCCGAGGATTGGACGGCCTGTTCGTGCGCGACGCTTTCGTCGCGGCGGCCCAGGATCGCCGCCGAGGGCTCGTACCCACACCCCGCGAGCATCGGCCCCGCGACCGCTTCATACTCATCCACCTCGCGCGGGAGCAGCGTCTCCAGCCAGCGGCCGATCCGGAGTGCATCGGGAGGGCGTGCCGTGAGCGCGAACGCCTCGCGACGCATCACGCTCGGCTGCACGCGGCCCCCTTCCACGACGCGGTCGCCGAGTTCCGAAAGCCGGCGGGCGGCGTGTTCGTGATAGCCGATCATCGTCGGCTCGTAGTCCTGCCCCAGGAAGCGGCAGATCCGCTCGAGCACGCCATGCGTATCGCGGACGAGTTCCTCATAACGGACCTCCAGATAGGCGGGCAGCGAGGGGCCGTCACGTCGGCCCGCACCGACGGCGTCGCACCATTCCGCCGCCTGACGTGCGGGCGAGCGGATGGCCACGGACTGCAGCGAGAACCGGGAATGCATCTGCGAGGCGAAACAGTCGCGGCCGTCCCGGATCAGATGGATCACGTGGACGCCCGGGAGCACCCGGGCGATGCTCAGGAGGAACCGCACGTAGGAAGGGCTCTTGTCACCCACGACAGGCTTCGCATGCCGTTCGCGATAGCGTTCCCAGACGAGCCACAGCGCTTCGGCCCCCGACCGCCCGCGGCACGCCTCGCGATACGCGTCGCGTTCGATCCCGAGGTCCGGCCACTTGGGTTGCTCGACCACGCGGGCGGCGACCTCTTCTCCGGACAGCGAGACCGCGTCGCGGAAGAGGCCCTCAGGAAACGCCGTCTCGGGCGCCATCGTGATCCGCGAATGGGAGTCGAGCATCAACCGCAGGAGCGTCGTGCCCGAACGAATGGCGCCGACGACGAGCGGCATCACACGCACCGGATCGGCACGCTCGGCACTGGTTGGTGATGGCGTGGACATCGCGTCGTATGCCCCGGCGGGCCCGCGGGTGGCACCGCCGGTCAGGTCGCCCGCCCGTGCCGTGCCGACTCGCGCATGGCGTCTCGGGCGCGGCACCAGACGCCGGCATGCGGATGGTCGCGGTACGCTTCGATCCACGGGCCCCCATTCGTGTAGTGGATCATCTTCGTGGTTTCGTCCATTCGGTCGAGCGAGTTCCAGGCGAGCGGAATCTCGCCGATCTGCTCGTCAGGAATGCCCTGAAAGCGATGGAGGTAGGCGCCGGTCTGCGTGGCGACGGCCTCCCTGCTCCAAAGGGTCAGGTTTTCGCAGCTCATGATCATCAGGCTCGACCAGTTCTTTCGTGGATAGGCAGACTGCTCGCAGCCATACATCTTCACGGTGTTGACGGGCCGGTAGTCGTGCTTCACGACGCGAAGCGCAAGGCCGCTCATGTCGAGATCATCGAGCTCCTTGATGTCGGCGAAGCAGAGCATGTCGCTGTCCATGAAGACCGCCTTTCCCGCAAAGCCGCAGAGGTGCGGCACGAGGAACCGGGAGTAGGTGAACTCCGTCGAGGCCCGCGGGTCCGGCATCCGGTCGAGGCCGACCTCGTGCAGCTTCAGGTAGCGGATGTCGAGTGGAATCGAGGCGTGCGCGAGCAGGCTGTGCCGCAGCACGTCCGCCGGCTCGGGGAAACGCGAATCCCATCCGATGAAGATCGTCAGCATCCGGAGAAGCATACCAGCGCGGTCGATTCGCCCCGGCGGGCGGAGTCCAGTCGCCGCCGACGTTTCAGCGCGGCCCGGCTCCACCGCCCGAAACTGTCCCGCACCTGACGGGTACGCCCGTGGGGCGACGACGCCCCGGACTCCCGACCGGCATACGGTTGGTCGAACGCATGGCACGTCCCCCATCGCCCCTTGGCCGCCCCAGGAACCCCGCCGTGTCGCTGCGCTATCTGCTCCGGATCGACTGGGACGTCGTCGCCGGGATCATCGCGGCAGTCGTGGCCATGCTCCTGAGCTTCATGGGGCTCGTCTCCGAGACCGTCGGACGGGGCATCATTCTCCTCCTGTGTGCCCTGCTATTGATCCGCGACCTCCGGGGCGAGGCTCGCGAGCACCGGATGTTCGACAAGCTCGACATCATCAAGCGACACGTCACCAACCTGTCGGCCGGGACGCAGGCCGACATCCATCTCGTCGGCCCGAAGCGGATGCGGCAGGAATTCAACGACTTCGCGACGACGGTGTATGGGGATGTCAGGTGGTTCAATGCCTGCTGCCGCATGTTCCGCCGCCAGGAGGTCTTCGACGTCACCCTTCGGCCGTTTCTCGAGAATCCCAACGTCACCGCGGTCCACCTGCTGTGCCGGCCCGAAGAGCGTCAATACTGGGCGACCGATCTGCTTCCGAAGCTGCGGAAGTGCGATCACGGGGCCAAGGTGCGGCCGCCGCTGTGGGGCGGCATCCGCACGAACGTCTCGTTCGTGCTGGGGGACGTGGACGGGGATGGCAAGGACGAGGCGGTGGTCACCATCATCGACGAGCCATTTGCCGCATCCAACCAGGGGCCGGCCGTGCCGCGGTTCCTGTTGCGGGTCTTCAGCCATTGCGACCTCATCGCCCCGCTCGAGGACATGGCCCGCCACGCGATGAGCGAATTCATGTCCACCGACGACGAGGCTGCAGCCGACGCCGGGCTCACGACGCGGCCTTGACGACGGCCCCTTCCTCGGACACCGCCACCTGGTTCCTGCCGCGTTCCTTGGCCTGATACATCGCGTCGTCGGCACGTGCCAGCACGGCGTCGATCCCCTCGTCGGGACCGGCGAGCGTCACCCCGATGCTGATCGTCGACTCGATCATGCCATCGCCGGCCGCAATCGGCTCGGCAGCAAGCCGGCGCAGGTTCTCGGCGAAGGCGACTGCCTCCGCGACGCCGTCGATCCCGCGGAGGACCACGATGAGCTCGTCGCCGGAAATCCTGCCCGCAATGTCGTCGGCCGAACGCAGGCAGCCGCGAATCCTCTCGCCAAGGGCCTCCAGCACGTCGTCGCCCGTGGCGTGGCCGTGCACGTCGTTGATGGACTTGAAGCCGTCGATGTCGCACCACAGCAGGCCCACCACCGGCTCGCGACGTGCCAGGACCGCAGCGAGCCGCTCCAGCAGCTCCCCTCGGTTGAGCAGCCCGGTCTGCAAGTCGATGCGGGCGCGCCGCTCGAGGTCCCGCTCCATCCGCACCTGCGCGTCGATGATGTGCAGGGACGCCACCATGCCGCTCACGCTCCCCTCACTGGTCCGGTAGGGAAACGCATGGATCTCCATCCAGTGCGTTTCGCCGTCGGCGGCGCGGACCTGAACGCGGGACGTGACGCCCTGGCCCGCAAGCACCCTTGCCTTGTCGCGGTCGTACTCTTCCCGCGTCTCGTCGGTCGCGAGAAACTCCTTGCCGTCGCGGCCTATCCCATCCGCCTGCTTCCATCCGAGGACGGGCGTCACCGAGGGGGATATCCACAGGATCGTGTCGTTCGTGTCGAGCCGCAGGATGACGTCGGTCGAGTTCTCCGCGAGGAGGCGAAACTGCTCCTCCGAAGCGGCGAGCTTCTCGAGCGCCTCGTGCCGCTCGGAGACGTCCCGCCAGACGAGACTGATCCAACCGTCGCCGCAGATGCCGCGCACGTCCAACCGGCGGAGGCCGACGCCGCGAAGCATGAACGGGAAATCGTCCAGCACCAGTGGGCGGCCCGTGTCACTCAATTCGGCGAGCTTTCGCAGCAGGCCCGACGATTCGATTCCCAGAAGCGACTCGCCGAGTCTCGTACCCACGAGATGGTCGCGGTCTGCCCGAAGCCATGAGCACGCGGCGGGGTTCACGTCGAGGCAGGTGAAGTCCACGACGTTGCGGGCGTCGTCGTGCACCGGCTCGACGATCGCGAGGGGGTCGAGCATCCCTTCGAGCGTCGCCCGGAGCCGTGAGCGTTCGGCGGCGACGATATCCTGAGCCTGCACCTCGCGGTGGATGTCACGCCACCCGCACACGCGGCTGATCACCGCCTGTCGGTCGTCGAAGACGGGCCGCATGGAGATGGAAAACCACCGGTAGCCGTCGTCGGCGATCCGCAGCCGCAGCCGCGCCTCGGCGGCCTCGCCCCGCGCCACCTGGTCTTCCAACGCCTGCGCGCGATCCCGCTCGTCGGGGTGGACGAACTGCGCGAAGCGTTCACCGATCACGTCCTTGGGCTCTCGGCCGATCCCCTGCCTGACCGACGGGGTGATCCAGCGGATGATGCCGGCCTTGTCGGTCTCCATCACCACGTCGGTGGTGCTCTCCGTGAAGAGCTGGAACCGTCTGACCAGCTCGAGCTCCTCGGCTTGCCCCCTGGTGACCACCTCGAGAGCGCGGATCTCGTCGGCCAGCTGACGCCTCGATCCGCTCCGCGCCCGAATCAGGGACCGCCACAGCCACACCACGCACGCGAAAAACACGACGTCCGGGATGAGCGTCGCCGCCAGCCAGCTCCAGACCGGCACCCCGTCGAGAGACACGTCGAGAGCTTCTTTCCATGGCATGCGGAACCCTACGCCGTCCGAGGACGCCGGGGAAATGTCGTCGCTCGGAGTGAGCCCGCCGTCGGCGATCATTTTCGCGGGGTGTCTCGTCGGCCGGCCGGTGGCACCGAACCCGGCGCAGTGCAACCGGCGTCGCCCGAGGCCGCTCGCGGGGGCCCTTCTTTCCCCGGCATGCGGGCGGAGCCGTAGAGTTCCGCCCGCAGCACTCTCCCTGCAAACGCCAGGTGCCCCGTGGAACTCGCGCTACCGCACGTCGTCGTTCGAGTCTGTGGCACGGGCGTCGGCCCCGACCTCGTCGCGGCGCTGAGCGTGCACCCCGTCGAGGTGTCGGAAGCCCGTGACGTCTCGGAATTGCACCGGGTTTCCGACAGACGACCGGCCCTGCTCGTCGTCGTGGTCGATCCGCCCGACGCGCATTCGGTCGCCGTCGAAACCTGGGCCGATTTTCCTGGCACGCCCATCCTCATCGTCTCGGACGCGGCCCAGCCATTCGTGCCGAGCGACACGTCCCGCAGCGGATGGGTCGACACGGTCCCGAGCGGCCAGCCCGTCCAGGATATCTGCTGGCTCGTGCTCGAGGCGGCGAGCCGCGCCGCCCACGTACCCGGAATCGCGGAGCATCCACTCGGGCCGCATCGGATCGACGTCGACGACAAGGGGATCGTCCTCGCCGTGTCCCCGACCCCCGACATGGCGATCAACAGCTTCTTCCGCCTGCGTCCCGGCGACTCACTGCACTCGATCGTCGAACCGCTCGAGCGGAACGTGATCGACACCGCGCTCCGGCGGTCGCAGACCGACGGGGCACAGTTTTGCACCGTGCGGTTCTGTGACGACCATGGACACCACCACATCGTCGCCTTGGGCTTGCGCACGATCGCCGACGCTCGCGTGGCGGTTCTTGCCCAGCCGCTGATATCCGGCGGCGCGATCGTCGGCCGTCACGTCAACAATCGTGATCCGATCACCGGGCTCCTCACCCGCTGGGCGATTTCGCGGGCGCTCGAGGCCCGTGAGCAGCGGGGGCCAATGGTCGGCAAGGCCGCGGTGATCCTCGTCTCGCTGGACGACTTCTCGGCGATCAGCAGCTACATCGGGCACCGCCAGACGGATCGCGTGCTCCAGGAAGTGGCGTCGGCGCTTCACCAGGTCTTTCCCTATCCGTCGCTCACGAGCCGACTGATGGGGGACACCTTCCTTGCATACGTTTCCGGGGCCGAGCACGACGAGCCCCTCCACCTCGCGGAACGGCTGCTCCAGACGCTCGGCGGCATCGATGTGCCGGGGTTTGCGCCGCGGTTTCAGCTCCGAGCGTCGGTCGGCGTGGCCAGCGTGACCGAAGGGGACCACGACCTCGCCCTTCGTCTCGCGGAGGCCGCCGCCGCGGAGGCTCGCGCGGCCGGAGGGAATCGGGTGATCGTCGCCGGGTCGGCACAGTTCACCCGCGTCCAGGACCGGGATCTGACGGCGAGCATGGATCTTGGCTCGTGGGAAGTATGGCTGCAGCCGGTCGTGAGACATGGCAGCGATCGGGCCGAGTACCACGAGGCGCTCGCGCGATTCGACGGGGGCCAGCGGCACCTCGCGTCGCGGGCGGATTTCTTCACCGCGGGTCACGCACAGGGGCTGCTCGAACGGTTCGACCGGATGATGCTGCAGCGGGCCCTCGCCCTGCTGGAGTCGCATCCGGACGCAAAGCTGGCTGTCAACGTCACGTACGAAACGTTCGTTTCATCGCGGTTTCCGGCGTCGTTCCTCGACCTCATCCGGCGGGTGCCGGATGGGTGCTGCAGAATCATCCTGGAGATCGCGCCCAGGTGCGTGTCGGTGCCGGAGGGGATCGTCCGGCCCCGGCTGGAGGCCCTCGCGTCGGCAGGGGTCGCGATTGCACTCGACGACTTCGGCAGCGGCATCTGCCGCCTCCGATACCTGACGCAGTGGCCGCTCGCCATCGTGAAGCTCGACCAGCTCGTGACCGGGTACGTCGACGACGACCCGCTGCAGCGGCAATTCGTCCGCACCGTGGTGAGCCTCTGCCGTGCCCGCGGGATCACGACCGTCGCCGAATACACCCGGAGCGAGGAACAGCTGGCACGGCTCGTCGCCGACGGCATCGATCTCTTCCAGGGCGAGCTCTTCGGCATGCCACGGCCGGCCGCCGAGCTGCTCAGATTGCCCGCGGGCGTTGGGGCCTGAGACGACTGCCTGTCACTTCGGTGTCTTGAGCGACTCGAGCCACGCCACGAGGTCGACGAGCTCCTCGGCCGAAAGCGTCGCGGCCAGATCGGCCGGCATGAGCGACACCGACTGCCTCACGAGATCTTCGACCTCGCTCACCGCGAGCGTCGTGTCGACGCCGTCGGCGCCGCGCATCACCATCTGCTCGGGAGTTCTCGAGATGACCAGGCCCGAGATGCTCCTGCCGTCGTCGAGCAACGCCGTCCACGACTCGTAGTTGTGGCTGATCGCGGCCGACGGGGCGAGGATCGCCTCGTAGAGCGCCTCGCGTGAGAGCTTTGCGCCGACGCCAGACAGGTTCGGCCCGACCTCCTTCCCTTCGCCATTGACGACGTGGCACTTCGCGCAGGTGCCCGCCCCGGCGAACACCACCTTTCCGAGGTCGGCCCTGCCGTTCCGGCGCACGAGCTCCGCGACGGGTGGCAGCTTTTCCCCCTTCTTCGACCTTGGCATCGGGAGCACGTCGGCGGCAGCCTTCCGCACGCCATCCCAGGGGCATGCCGATACGGCGTGGCCGGCGGCCTGAGCGAGCGGGCCGGAGAGTTGGCCGGCCTTCGCGAGCTCCACGAGTTGCTTGGCGCCGCGTTCGGTGCGGGCCTTCGCCCGGACGGCCGCCCGCTGAAGGTCCAGCGGAGCAACCTCATCGCGAATGACGCCGTCGATGATCTCCATCGCGCGGCCGTCGCCGAGGATGCCGAGCACCGTCACCGTCCTCGCCGCCTTCTCGCCCCCCGCCACGACCGTCGCCCGCACGGTGTCGACGCCGCCGAGGTCGAGCACGGCCCGCACGGCTTTCCCGCCGAGGTCGTCGCCCGTGAGTGGCTCCGCAGCCATCGCGACGAGATCGGTGACGCGGTTCTTCAGCCCGAACTTCCGAACGAGCTCCACGAACGCCGCCGACTGGCCGAGCGTCGCCGCAACCTCGTCGATGCGTTGGGCGACGTCCGGATCGGCCGCCGCGGCGGCGTCGAGCCGCATGACGAGTTCCGGGAGCACGACCTTCATCTGCTCCTCGGTGCCCGTGAACCGCTTCACGATCTGGGGCATTGCCTCGCGAACCCTGGCCTGATCCTGGAAATCGAGAGCCCGGAGAAACGCGAGCGACTCGGATGTCGGTGTGGCGGGATCGGCGATGATGCCGAGAAGCAGGCCGGGCGATGCGGACGCCCGGCTCCGCCAGATGATCTCCCGGTCGGCCGCGGTCAAAGGCTGGCCGCCGCGGTTCGCCAGCCACGCCGTGAGTCGGCCATCCCACTGGCTGGACGAACCGGTTCCGTCGGCCCCGATGCCAAGCGCCTCGAGTTCCCAGCGATCGCCGGCCGAGTGCCGCGCGGCGAGCTTCGCCCAGGCGTGGTCCGCGCGATCGCCCGCCTCGCCGCGGAGTGCGATCGCCGCCTCGCGGCGGACGAACGGCGAGGGGTCGGCGGTGAGTTTCTCGACGAGCGATAGGACGTCGGCCTTCCGGCCGCGCGCCAGCCGGATCGCCACGCTCCGCAGCTGCTCATCCGCGTCGCCTGCGAGCTTCGCGATCCACGTGTCGGCCGAGCCGGCCAGCATCCCGGCCGCCCAGGCCAGCCGCGCTTTCAGCCGCGAGTCGGCCGCAGCGGCGAACGCCGCGGCAAGCGGTCCGGCCGCCTGTTCGGGCTCGCGGGCAATCCGCTCGAGGGCCATCGCCCGCGTGCAGGGATTCGGGCTCGCGATCGCAGCCACCGCACCCTCGACCGTGGAAAAGTCCGCCGGCGGCACGCTCCACTTCGAACCCGCGGGGGCTATCCGGTAGAGGCGGCCCTTCTCCGTGTCAGCCATGCCGTGGCCCCCCACGCCGGGGTCGTACCAGTCGGCGACGATGAGCGAGCCGTCGGGCGCCACGCAGACGTCGGACGGGCGAAACCATCGGTCGGCCGAGCCGTCGGCGACCGGTTCGATCCTCGCTTCAAACCCGGCGGCCTTGGGACTGACGACGTAGGCCCGCACGACGTTCGGACCGGCATCGCAGTGGATCACGGCCCCGCGGTACCGCTCGGGCAGGAGGCTTCCCTCGTAGACGCAGATGCCCGTCGGCGAGCCCCCGCCGGTCTGCAGCAGGTTCGGAACGACGCCGGGATCGTTCTGGTGCCAGTGCTGCAGCGGCGTCTCTTTTTCCATGTTCGTCCTCGCCGCCCGCCAGCCCGCGCCGGTCTTCTCGTCGACATAGCCGTAGTTGCCGAACTCCATCACCTGGTTGATGCGGACGCCCCGGTTGCCGTCGTCGTCGTTGTCGCTCTGCCAGAGCGTCCCGAACGAATCGACGGCGACTTCATAGTTGTTGCGAAAGTTCCAGCCGAGTGTCTCGAAGTCACTGCCGTCCGCCCGACAGCGAAACACCATGCCCTGCCGGTAGGGCCTGCCCGAGTCGTTCACCGTGTTGCCGAACCGGTCGACCATGGGCTTTCCGGCGGCGTCGTGCACTGCGTGCCCCGTGTTGCCGAAATTGAAGTACCAGCGGCCATCGGGCCCCACCACGAAGGCGTGGAGCGAGTGGTCGTGCTGCGGTTCGCCGGTCTTCGTGAAGAGCGGCTCCCGGCGGTCGGCCACGAGGTCGCCGTCGTCGTCGTGGAAGATGAACGCGTTCGGCGAGCAGGAGACGATCACCTTCCGCCCCGCCCCGTCGCCGATCACGCAGATGCCGAGGGCCGAGTCGACGTCACGGCCCTGGTGAAACACCGTGCGCTTGTCGGCCTTGCCGTCGCCGTCGGTGTCCTCGAGCACGAGGATGCGGTCCCCCTCCTTCCGCGTCTCCCGCTTGCCGCGGTAGTTGACGACCTCGCACACCCAGACCCGCCCCTTCGCGTCGACGTCGATGTTGGAGGGGCTCGAGAGCATCGGCTCGGAGGCGAAGAGCGTCGCCTCCAGTCCCTCGCCGAGCTTCAGCGATCCCGGGCCCGCCGCCGGTTCGACGGGCCCCGCGGCCCACACCGCCGCCGTCATGATCAGGGTCGCGATGACGGCGATCGCCGACTGTCGGCAGACCGTCACGATCGGGCACAGACGCTTCATGGCGAGCCTCCTTCCAGAACAACTCGTTAGTTATAGTCGCGAAGGTTCCGGGGTGAACTTCAATCCGCGGGCACTCCCGTCCGAGCCCCGGTTAGAATTCGCCCCAGTATGCCTGTCTGCCGAAAACGCGTGACGATCGGCGGCATCGTGCAGGGGGTCGGCTTCCGGCCGTTCCTCTGGCGGCTCGCCGGCCGGCATGGTCTCGCCGGCTGCGTCGAGAACGGGCCGGCGGGCGTCGTGGCCGAGGTGCAGGGCGAGCATGCGTCGATCGATGCCTGGCTGGCATCGCTCCGCCGGGAAGCTCCGCCGCTGGCGGTCGTGCAGGCGGTCGATCTCGAGGATCTGCCGGTCGTTTGTGACGTGCCGCGTGGTTTCGTGATCCACGGCGCCATGGATGCGTCCGCCGCCCGCGCCTGCCTGCCCGACGGAGCCACGCCCGCGGTCGTGCCCCCCGATATCGCGACGTGCCGAGCCTGTCTCGCCGACGTCGCCGATCCCGCGAACCGTCGCCACCGCTATGCGTTCACCAGCTGCACCGACTGCGGCCCGCGGTTCACGGTCATCGAGGGGCTTCCCTACGACCGGCCACGGACGTCGATGCGTGGGTTCCCGCTGTGCGCCGAGTGCACGGCCGAGTATCACGACCCCGCCGACCGCCGGTTCCACGCGGAGGCGATCGCCTGCCCCGCCTGCGGCCCCACCTGCTGGTTCACGACCGCGGCCGACCCCGGCGGAATCCGACCCTCGCGGCCCGCGAACGGGCTGCTCGCCGACGCCGCAATCGCTGCCGCCCGCGAGCGATTCCTGGGGGGAGACATCCTCGCCGTCAAGGGACTCGGCGGCTTTCATCTCGTCTGCGACGCGACGAACGCCGATACCGTCTCGCGGCTCCGCCGTCGCAAGGGCCGCACTGGCAAGCCACTGGCCGTGATGGTGGCCGACGTCACGGCGGCCCGCTCGATCGCGGACATCGACGAGCAGGGCCGCAAGCTCCTCGAGAGTCGCGAGCGGCCGATCGTGCTCGCGCGAAAACTCGCCCGCACATCAGACCTCGCCGAATCGGTCGCCCCCGGCAACGGCTTCGTCGGCCTCATGCTCCCCGCCTGGCCCCTGCAGCATCTTCTCTGCGCCGGCATGCCGCCGCTCGTGACGACCTCTGGCAACCGGGCCGAGGAACCGATCGCCTTCGACAATCACGAAGCCGCAGCGAGACTCGGCGACCTCGCCGACGGTTTCCTCATGCACGACCGCCCGATCGTCGTTCCCTGCGACGACTCGGTGGTCCGCTGCGTCGTGGGCGCAGCGATGCCGATCCGTCGCTCCCGCGGCTTTACGGCGTTGCCGATTCGCCTCGGTGTCGCCGGCCCCTCGGTGCTCGCCGTCGGGGGCGAGCTCAAGGCGGCGATCTGCGTCGCCCACGGCGAGGAAGCGATCATGAGCCAGCACATCGGCGACATGGGGTCGCTCGAGACCTACGCATCGCTCGGGCGGGTGGCCGACCACCTGCTGGCGGTTCTTCACGCAGAGCCACAGGCCGTCGCCTGCGATCTCCATCCCAGCTACGTCTCGACCGCCTGGGCGCGTCGCTTCGCCGACTCCAGGGGCATCCCGCTCGTCTCGATCCAGCACCACGAGGCGCACGTCGCGGCGGTCCTCGCCGATCATGGAGCACTCGGGAGCCGGATCATCGGCGTCTGCTTCGACGGCACGGGCTTTGGGCGGGACGGCACGATCCAGGGGGGCGAGTTCCTCACGGTGATCGACGGCTGCTTCCGTCGGGCCGCTCATCTCGATTCCTTTCCGCTGCCCGGCGGCGACGAGAGCATCCGCCACCCGTGGCGCTCGGCGATCGCGGTGCTGCACGCCGCCGGCATCGACCGAGCCGACTCGCTGCCGCCGTGCACGCAGCCAACGGCGGCGGCCCGAAAGCTGCTTGAGCGGCAGCTCGCTCGGGGATTCACCTGCGTGGCCACGACGAGCATGGGCCGGCTCTTCGACGCCGTCGCCTCACTCGCCGGCGTGCGGCACTCGATCAGCTACGAGGCCGAGGCAGCCATGGCCCTCGAAGCGATCGCCGGCGAGGCCCGCGACCCGCGGGAGCCCTACGCCTTCCCGATCGCATCGCCTGCTGAAAGCGGCTCGCCGCTTCGGATCGACTGGCGGCAGGCGGTCGGCGCGATCGTCCGGGATCTGACCGCGGGCGTGCCACCCGCCGAGATCGCCGCCCGGTTTCACCACGGCATCGCCGACATGATCGCGTCGGTCTGCCGAAGGCTCCGCGACGAGACGGGCATCGCCGCCGTGGGCCTCACGGGAGGCGTCTTCCAGAACGCCGTGCTCGTCAGGCTCGCGGTCGATCGGCTGCGGGCCGACGGGTTCGACGTCCTGCTCCACGAGCGGGTGCCCCCCAACGACGGCGGCCTCGCCCTCGGGCAGGCCGTCATCGCCCGCCAAGCCTGCGCTCGGCGAGATAGGTGAGCCACTCGTCGATCCCCTGCCCGGTCTTCGCCGAGGTCTCGAGGACGCGGATGCCGGGCCGCACGGCCTCGAGGTTCGCGACCGCAAGGTCGCGGTCGAACTCGCAGGCGGTCGCGAGGTCGATCTTCGTGATCGCCACGAGATCGGCCGTGTTGAAGAGGCCGGGGTATTTCAGCGGCTTGTCCTCCCCCTCCGTCACCGAGAGCATCGCGAGGCGGACCGACTCGCCGAGGTCCCAGCTCGTGGGGCAGACGAGGTTGCCGACGTTCTCGATGAAGAGGTAGTGCAGCCCGGCAAGATCCCAGCCGTCGAGGTGCGACTGCACCATCTCCGCCTCGAGGTGGCAGAGGCCGTGGGTCATGATCTGCCGCACGGGCACGCCGCTCCTCGCGAGCCGCCGGGCGTCGTTGTCGGTCTCGAGATCGCCGACGACGGCGGCGACGGGGATGCCGCGGCCGTGGAGCCGGGCGAGCGTCGCCTCGAGAAACGCCGTCTTGCCGGTGCCGGGGCTCGCCACGATGTTCACGACGACGACGCCCTGCGACTCGAACCGCCGCCGCATCGCACGGGCCGTCTCGTCGTTCTTCTTGAGGATTTTCGTACGGACCTCGAGGATCCGCGGCATCGGCGTGACGGGCTCGCTCATGCGACGGCGTTCTCCACGGGCTCGATCTCGATCGATTCGACCTCGAGCTCGTTCCCGGCCCGGATGTCGCCGCTCGGGCGGCCACAGGTCGGGCAGGCGAGGCTGCCGATTCCCGCAAGCTCCCGCTCCCCGTCGCACGACGCACACCGGATCGTGACCGGCACGACGACGACGCGGAGCTCGGCCCCGGCCAGCGGCGTGTCGGCGGTGGCGACCTCGAAGGCCGACCGCAGGGCCACCTCGTGCACGCTCGCGAGCCTTCCCACGCGGACCGTCACGGCGACGACCCTCCCTCCGCCCGCCGCCGCAACCTCCTCGCGGGCGATCTCCACGATACTCGTCGCAATCGATAGCTCGTGCATGGGGCTGCCGCCTGCGTTGGTGGACGCCATCAGTCTACGGCCGCGGCGACTACGCCACCCAGAGCGACGTCTGCCGCGATCGACGGATGCGCGCATCATGCGTGGCCAAAGGCAGCCTGCCCGCGCGGGCCGTGGCCACGATGAGTCGATCGGCAGGATCCTGGTGAAAGGTCGCCGGCAGCCGATTCATCTCCGCGACGACGGCGGGTGTGATGGGGATTATCTCGACCGTGGCCGGTGAAGCGGCGATACGCAACCAATCCTCGAGGGCATCGTCGAGCCGCAGCCGATCGAGCTGCACGAGCATGGCAACCTCCCAGAGACTGATGTCGCAGAGGCGGGGCCGCTGACCGCTCGGAAGGTCGTCCAACACCGTGCGCTCGCGGGCAGAAAGCCGGGTATCGCCCAGCATCCACCAGACCCAGACGTGCGTGTCGAGGAGCGGCGACTTCGTCATCGCAAGACTTCGATCTCGGACTCCTCGACGACACTTGCGAACGGGTCTCCCGTGAACGCTCCGCGCCCGCGAAGGGCGAGCCACGCCTTGTCGTCGCGTGCCGGCACCAGACGGGCCACCGGCCGCCCTCGCTTGAGGATGACGAGTTCCTCGCCCGTTCGGCTGACCTCGTCGAGGAGCCGAAGGCAGCGGGCCTTGAAGGCAGAAGCATTGATCTTCATGAGAACCACTGTACATGACTGGTGTACGCGATGTCAAGGCTCCAGATCGGCATCCTCTGCTTCGGATTCACTCGCCTTCTCCTGCATGGGCAGCGGTAAACTTGGTTCTCCACGCGAGCCGCCAATGGTTCCCAAAGCTTTCACCCCAGCCACTGCCCTGCCAAACGTGTGTCGAACGCTCGTCGTCGGCTGCGGCAGCATGCTCGGCGGAGACGACGCAGCCGGGCCGGAACTCATCCGCAGGCTCGCCACCCGCCCGCTCCCTCCGGGCGTGGCGTGCGTCGATGCGGGCACGTCCGGGTTCGAGGTCGTGCTGCGGATGCGGGGCGTGCCGGAGGTCATCGTCGTCGATGCCTGCGAGTCGGGCGATGAGCCGGGGGCGATCCACGAAGTCGACGGCGAGTCGCTCGATGCCTCGCCCGGCCCCGCGGGCGTGAGCATCCACAGGCTGCGGTGGGATCAGGCGATCGCCCTCTCCCGGCCGCTCTTTGGCGACGCGTCGCCGCGACTCACCGCTTTCCTCGTCGAGGGCTGCCGCTTCACGCCCGGCGAAGGGCTCTCGCCAGAGGTCGACCGGGCGGTCGACCGGCTCGTCGATCTCATCGCTGAGCGGCTCGCACAGCTGGATGGTTGGGAGACTCGCTGATGTGCCTCGCCGTTCCGGGACGGGTCGAGTCGATCCACGAGGACCGCGGCCTCCGCATGGGCCGCGTGGACTTCGGCGGCGTCGTGAAGGAGGTCTGCCTCGCCTACCTGCCGGAGCTCGCCGTCGGCGACTACGCGATCGTGCACGTCGGCTTCGCGATCTCGAAAATCGACGAGGCCACGGCCCGAGAGACGCTCCGCACGCTCGAAGCGATCGGAGAGCTCGAGGAGATCGGGGCGATCGAGCCATGAAGCATCTCGCCGAATACCGCGACGCGGAGGGGGCCCGCAGGCTCGCGGCGGAGATCGACCGGATCACGACCCGCTCCTGGGCGATCATGGAGGTCTGCGGCGGCCAGACCCATTCGATCCGGCGAAATGGCATCGACCAGCTGCTGCCGCACGGACACGACCGTGGCGTCGAGATGATCCACGGGCCCGGCTGCCCGGTCTGCGTGACGCCGATCGAGGTGATCGATCGGGCGGTGGCGATCGCCCGCCGACCAGGAGTGATCTTCTGCTCCTACGGCGACATGCTCCGCGTGCCGGGATCGCAGGGGGATCTCCTCGAGGCGAAAGCCGCCGGGGCCGACGTGCGGGTCGTCTACTCGCCGCTCGACGCCGTGAAGCTCGCGGAACTCCATCCAGACCGCGAGGTCGTGTTCCTCGCGATCGGCTTCGAGACGACCGCCCCGGCGAACGCGATGGCCGTGAAGCTGGCGAAGACGCGGGGCATCCCCAACTTCTCGATGCTCGTCTCACACGTGCTCGTTCCGCCGGCGATTCACGCAATCATGGAAAGCCCCGGTTGCCGCGTGAACGCGTTCCTCGCGGCCGGCCACGTCTGCAGCGTCATGGGAACCCGGCAGTACCCGGCGATCGCGGAGCGGTTCCGGGTGCCGATCGTGATCACCGGCTTCGAGCCGCTCGACCTGCTCGAGGGGATTCGCCGCGCCGTCGTGCAGTTGGAGGCGGGACGGGCGGAGGTGGAAAACGCCTACCCGCGGGTCGTGACCGAAGGAGGCAACGAGCAGGCAATGGCGGTGATCGCAGAGGTGTTCGCCGCGACCGACCGCACCTGGCGCGGCATCGGCACGATCCCCGCGAGCGGCTGGAGGCTCTCGGAGAACTACCGCGCGTTCGACGCGGAGGAGCGGTTCGACGTCGGCGCGATCGAGGGCCGCGAGTCGCCGCTGTGCCGCGCGGGCGACGTGCTCAAGGGCTCGCTCAAGCCGAACGAGTGCCCCGCCTTCGGCAGGGAGTGCACGCCACGGACGCCCCTCGGTGCGACGATGGTGTCGGGCGAAGGGGCGTGCGCGGCCTACTACCACTACGGCATCGCTCCGCATGGCTGAATATCCGGCCGACGCTGCCGGCTTCTCCTGCCCGACGCCGCTTCGCGACCACGAGCATGTGACGCTCGCGCACGGTGGCGGGGGCCTGCTCTCCCGGGAGCTCGTCGAGCGGATCTTCCTGCCGGCCTTCTCGAACCCGATTCTCGCGGAGCTCGGCGATGCGGCTGTCCTCGACGTCGCGGAAGCGGTCGCGGGTGGCGGACGCCTGGCCGTCTCCATCGACGCCCACGTCGTGCGGCCGCTCTTCTTTCCGGGCGGCTCGATCGGTGAGCTGGCCGTGAACGGCACGGTGAACGACCTCGCGATGAGCGGTGCGACGCCGATCGCGCTTACGGCGGCGTTCATCATCGAGGAGGGCCTTCCGCTGGCCGACCTTGCCGCCGTCGTCGATCGCATGGCCGCGGCGGCCCGCAGAGCGGGCGTGCGGATCGTCGCCGGCGACACGAAGGTCGTCGAGCGGGGAAGCGGCCACGGCCTCTCGATCACGACGTCGGGCGTGGGCGTCGTGCCTGGAACGTCTCAGCTCGGCCACGCACCATCCCGATCAGGCGACATCGTGCTCGTCAGCGGCACGATCGGCGACCACGGCATGGCCGTGATGAGCGTCCGCGAGGATCTCGGGTTCGACGCGGCGATCGAGAGCGATTCCGCCCCGCTCACCGGCCTCGTGCAGGCGATCCTCGCCGCCTGCCCGAATGTCCGGCTGCTCCGCGACCCGACCCGCGGCGGCGTGGCCGCGAGCCTCAACGAGATCGCGGAGAGTGCGAAGGTCGGCGTCGAGATCGACGAGGCCACGATTCCCGTCGATCCCGCCGTGGCCGCCGCCTGCGAACTGCTCGGGCTCGATCCCCTGCTCGTGGCGAACGAAGGGAAGCTGCTCGCGATCGTGCCGCAGGAATCCGCCGCAGCAGTGCTCGCCGCGATGCGGTCGCACGAACTCGGCCGCCGTGCCGCCGCGATCGGCCGCGTCGTCGCCGACCACCCCCGGGTCGTCGTGATGCGGACGGCGATCGGCGGCAACCGCATCGTGGCGATGCCGGTCGGCGACCAACTGCCACGGATCTGCTGATGAAAAGTGAATGCTCAATCGGAACCAGAGTTGACCGTTCGGGGCTGCCCGTGCCCAGGAGCCGGCGTATGCAGACAAGCGAAGCAAGGATTGCGGAGCGAAGTCTGCATCCGAGCGAGCGGAAGGCAGGATGCCTGCAGCGAGCGTCCGGCGATGGGCACGGGCAGCCCCGAACCCAGCACGTTTGACGAACCGCTACGGCGCCACCGGTCCGCCGGTGATCTCGACGAGGGCGTTCGAGGCGGCCCGCTGCTCCGCCTCCTTCTTGTTGCGACCCCAGGCGGGGGAGTAGCGGGTGGAGCCGATCTGGGCGGAGACCTGGAAGGTCTTGCTGTGGTCGGGGCCTGCCTCGCCGACGACCTCGTAGGTCGGCGTCACGCCGAAATCCCGCTGCGAGAGCTGCTGGAGGATCGACTTGTGGTTCGAACCCTGGGCGCCGGAGGCGACGTTCACGATCTCCGGGGCCATGAAGCGGTCGATGAGCCGTTTCGCGGGCTCGAGGCCGCCGTCGAGGTAGATCGCAGCCACGAGTGACTCGAAAAGGTCCGAGAGCACCGACATCGGCACGGGCCGGTTCACGGCGAGCCCCTTGCCGACGATCAAGAAGTCGATGAGTCCGAGCTCGTCGCTGATCCGGCTGCACGTCTCCCGGCTCACGACGACCGACTTGATCCGCGTGAGGTCCCCCTCGAGCGACTCCGGGTAGAGCCGGTAGAGCGTCTCGCAGACAACGAGCCCGAGAATGGCGTCGCCCAGAAACTCCAGACGCTCGTTCGAGGCGAGGCGGTGCTGGGCCCCCGAGGCATGCGTGATCGCGGCCACGAGGAGCGATTCGTCGCGAAACTCGTAGCCGATCCGTCGCTGGCACTCGGCCAGATCGACGCCGTGGGCCGGTCCTCCGGCCACTCCGCGGCCCGCAGTCGTGTCCTTTCGTGCTGCCATCCTGCGGTTTTCCCTCGCCTGCCGACCCTGCGTCGGGCCCAGGAAACAGTACGGGCCATTTTCCCCGGCTGTCAACGCGCCCGGCCGCGGCTCGAACGGGCCGCCACCCGCCCCTTCGAACACCCGCCGGACCTCCTGCGTACCAACCCCTGTGCGTACAATCGTCGCACGAAAGGGAGGATTTCTTTCATGACTACCAATCACCGGTTTGCATCGAGTTTTCGGATTCGGGGGTCGGCCTGCGCAGGCTTGGCGGCCCTCATGACGGTCGTGGCGATGTTGCTCTGCCACGGCCCCGCGGCGGCCGACGAGCCGCCTGCCGTCGCCGAGGCCCGCAGCCACGCCACGGCCCTGTCGAACGCCTTCCGCTTCGCGGCCGAAAAGGCCACGCCGAGCGTGGTCGTCGTCCGCAGCGAGACGAAAGCCCGGAAAGTCGCCGCCGACAGTAATCCCCGTGGCGGCCCCCGCGGCGGCGGCGGCGAGAACCCCTTCAAGGGCACCCCCTTCGAAGACTTCTTCAAGGACGGGCTCCCGGAGGGCTTTGAATTCCGCGGCCCCGGCGGCCAGGGCATGCCACGGCGGAGCGGCGTGGGCTCGGGCGTGATCGTCGACCCGACCGGCATCGTCCTCACGAACAACCACGTCGTCGAGGGGGCCGACACGGTCACGATCGAGCTCTCCGACGGCCGGAAGTTCAAGGCCGGGGAGATCAAGACCGATCCCGAGAGCGACCTCGCGGTCGTGAGGCTCGAGGGGGCCAACGACCTGCCCACGGCCAAGCTCGGCGACTCCGACACGCTCGAGATCGGCGACTGGGTGATCGCGATCGGCAATCCCTTCGAACTGGAGACGACCGTCAGCGCCGGCATCATCAGCGGCAAGGGCCGCGAGCTGGGCTCGATTCGCCGGGCGAAGTTCCTCCAGACCGACGCCGCGATCAACCCGGGCAACTCGGGTGGTCCGCTCGTGAACCTCGCCGGCGAGGTGGTTGGCATCAACACCGCCATCGCGAGCAATAGCGGCGGCTACCAGGGGATCGGCTTCGCGATCCCCGTCAACCTCGCCAAGTGGGTGAGCGGCCAGCTCATCGCGAAGGGCACCGTCGAGCGAGGCTACCTCGGCGTCTCGATCGGACCGCTCGACGACGAGACCGCCACGAAGCTCGGCATCGCCGGAAAGAAGGGGGTGCTCGTCACGGAAGTCATGGAGGGCTCCCCCGCCGCCGCCGCAGGCGTCCAGGAACTCGACGTCGTCACGAGCTTCAACGGCACCCCGGTGGACGGTCCGCGTTCGCTCCAGGAGGTGGTCGAACGCTCGGAGATCGGCAAGCCGCACACGGTCACCGTGCTGCGGGACGGCCGTCCCGTGACTCTCAAGGTTTCGGTGAAGCCGCTGCCGGAGTCGATGGCCGCCAAGGGGCCGAGCGGGCCGAGGCTTGCACCGAGCGGGGAGAACACGTTCTACTCCGCCGATCTCGGCCTCGAGGTCCGCAACAAGGACGCCGATGCCGAGAACGCCTACCCCGGATTCGAGGGCGTGGTCGTCGATCGGGTCGACGCCGACGGCCTCGCGGCCGCCCGCGGCATCGCCCCGGGGATGCTCGTCCGTCGGGTCGGAAAGACGGTGGTCAAAAACGTTTCGGAGTTCGAGAAGGCCCTTGCAGATGAAAAGGTGGAGAGCGGCGTGATGCTGCTCGTCCGCACGCCCCGCGGCAACCAGGTGGTGATTCTCGAAAAGGAGTGACGTCGGGGCCGGCCCCGCAGGAATGGCGACCCTCGGCGTCAACATCGATCACGTGGCCACGATTCGGCAGGCCCGCCGGACCGTGGAACCGGATCCCGTCTGGGCGGCGGCGCTCGCCGAACTCGGCGGCGCCGACGCCATCACGGTTCACCTCCGCGAGGACCGCCGGCACATCCAGGATCGCGACCTCGAGGTGCTCCGCCGCACGGTGCAGGTGAAGCTCAACCTCGAGTGCGCGATCGAGCCGGAGATGGTCGCCATCGCCTGCCGGGTGAAGCCCGATCAGGTGACACTCGTG
>JBBAVU010000005.1:0-14109 GCA_040397565.1 Pirellulales bacterium
CGGACGGCCGCGGTGCCAGTCGAGCGAGATGCCGTCGGCTCCGCTTTCGATCACGCGGCTGCCGATGCGGCCGAGCTGCGAGCGGCCGGTCGCCGTGAGCGAGTACCGCCTGCCGGCCTCGAGCGACACGCCGGCATGCTGCCAGCCTCGGCCGGCGGCAACGGCGAGGTTCGCCTGCGAGCCGAGCGGCAGAGCCGGCTTCCAGTCGATGGCGTGCGTCGCGAAGTCGTAGCCGTAATCGATGTCGTCGAGGAATGCCGCGAAGTCGCGGGCGGCCGTGGCGGAATCCCAGCCCTCCATGCGGGAGAGCCGCTCGGTGAACGCCGCGTCGAGCGGCCCGCGTTCGATCGTGGCGAAGCCGGCTGCGTACCGCGGGTGGCCTGAGAGCATTGCGACCGCGGCCCAGCTTGCGGCGTAGGATGCGATCGAACGATGCAACGACGGCTGTGTGGCGAAGACGTCGCGAAGCGCGGGGGCCTTGCCGGCGCGGACGAGCTTTTGGAGATGCTCGATCCGGCCGAGTTGCTCGACGTCGTCGGCCGACCGAGGGATCGGCGTGCTTATGAACCGGCCATCCTCGAGCCTGTGCGTGGCGAGACACTCCGCGATCCCCTCGGTGTACCAGGCCGGCGTCGCGAGGCCCCGCAGCGTGAGCGTGAAGGCGTGCACGCCCTCGTGGAGCAGTAGGTGCCGGCGGTAGGCGGGGTTCGACTGGTCCATCATCCAGAAACGGTCGTTCGCGCAGAAGCCGTTCGCAAAGTCGGGAATCCCGTCTGGCAGCAGGCCGGCCGCCTCGAATCTCGATTTGTCGACGACGAGGCAGCCGAGTGCCCGCCAGGCGGCGTGGTCGTTCGCCACGAGTCCGTAGTGGCGGCACCAGGCCTCGAAGGCCTCGTCGAACATCCGGGAAAGCTCCTCGAGGCCGTCGCTGTCTCTGGGCGGCCGGTCGGTCGCCAGCACGAGGTGACTTCCCTCGAACAGTTGCAGGCCGGCGCGACGGCCTCGCGCGATGAACTCCGACGCCGTCAACGTGGGAGCGGGGGCGACCTGTGCGGCGGGCTTCGGCTCGGCCAGCGCTGGCACCGCCGCGGACGTCGCGAGGATCGCGACCGCCGCGAGCCGTCCGAAGCGTGCCTGGAAAAATCGATCCATGACCGCTGCAGCATATCGCCGACCGCCGCGACGGTCTGCCCGTCTTGCCCGATCGTGGTAAGCGGTATGGCCGGGCGGCCGGCCGCTCAACAGCCTCCGTCGAATGATCCGATGTCCGACGCGGGCCGAACGATCCGTGGGGGGGCCAATGGAAAGCAGTCGGTGGCAGCGAGGCCATGGCGTCCGGGCTGCCGCCGCGGTCCTCGCGTGGGCCTGCGCGGTTTTCCCCGCCAAGGCCGCGGAAGCCGGTAAGGATTCCGGATCACCGGGGCTCCCGGCGATCACGAGCGTGCCGGCGGCGCCGCAGGTCGTGATCCAGGGAGGCGAGATCCCGAAAGACTGGGCGCCCAAACCGATCCCCTGTTCGGCGATCGGTCCCGATGGCAGGCCGATCACGGTGCACGTCGCGCCGACCTACACGTTCACCTATGCGGTCGGGCAGCCCGTGCCGATCGCGGCGCCGCCGACACCTGCGGTCGCCGCAAGGCCGGTCGCGGTCGCCGCGACAACTCGTCCGAGCGTGCCCTATGGCACGCCCTGGGTGTTCCAGACGCAGGGTCTCCAACCGGTCGATCCCGGCATCGTCGTCGCGAAGCCCTACCAACTGCCCGATCCGTCTTCGCGGTGGGTCGCGGCGCCATTTCCCGGCGGCTCTCCCGCAATCCCGAACGTCCCGCCGTCGCCGATTGCGGATGCACCGCCGCAGGTTGCCGGCGGCCCGCTCCAGCCGCCGCCGACGCAGTGGATTCCGGCCGCCTCGCCGCCTCCCGCTCCCGGCACGGAAGCGATCGCCTCCGCCGCCCCGGCCGCTATCGCCGGCGCCGCTGCGGCCGCCGCACCGCAGCCGATCCCGACCTCTCCCTCGACCGGCGCCACCACGGCGCAGTCGGCGAGCCTCTCCCCCTCGTCGGCGCCCCAGTCACCGCCGCTCGCGCCCGTGAGCGACGGCTCGCGGTCGCTCTCCAACGTCCACACGTGGCGGGTGGTCGGCGTGCACGATGGCGACACGGTCACCTGCATCGACGACACGAACACGAAGCAGAAGGTACGCCTCGCCGAAATCGACGCTCCGGAGATCGGACAGGATTTCGGCAAGGTCTCCCGCGACGCGCTCGCGGAACTCGTGTTCGGCAAGACCGTCGAGGTGCGGGACGACGGCAAGGACCGCTACGGCCGGTGGATCGGGCACCTCTCCGTCGATGGCGTGGACGTCAACCGCCAGATGGTCGCGACGGGCAACGCCTGGCACTATGCCGCGTATTCGCAGGACGAGCAGCTCGACGACCTCGAGCAGCAGGCTCGGGCGAGGAAGCTCGGCCTCTGGACCCAGCCGTCGCCCACGCCCCCCTGGGAATTCCGCAAGAACGGTGGAAGGCCGAACTCCACGACGAGGCTCGATCGCCGAGGTGAGCCGGTCCGCCACGCCTGACCAGCCGCGGGAGAGCGGCCTCGGGCGAGGGGGCTTTCCCGGCGGCGAGGCTTGCTCGGCCGGAATCAGCAGCAGCCGGTATCGCCCACCTTGCACTTCTCCGGAGCGAGGCAAGCTGTGTGCTTCGTGCCGAGGTGGAAGAGCAGCCCGGACGGCGTGACCTCCATGCCGCCGACGGGGTACTGGGAAATCACCCCCTCCTCGTATTCGACTTCCACGGGTAGGTCGTCCGACTGCAGCAGCGGTCGGGCGACGTTCATGATCGCCGCCAGTTTCGTGGTCTCGAGCCGGTGGTCGACGTCGTTGGCCACCCAGACCTGCAGCACGCACGCCTTCGTGGACCGCACCGAGCCGCCGCAGTCGATGAAATCCTTCTGGACCCTTCCGACCTCGGTGATGTGGTAGTGGGCCGGAACGAACGACTTGTCGGGCAGCATCCAGTGCATCTTCGCGTCGGGGTTGCCCTCGAGCGCGCGGCAGAACTCTTTCACGGTCATCGGTGGATTCTCGGCGGGTGAAGGCCGTTCCCTGTGCGAAAATCGTCCGCGCACTTCCACGGCCAGGATTCCGGGAAAATCAGAACAGCGGGCGACCGGACTCGAACCGGCGACATCCAGCTTGGGAAGCTAGCGCTCTACCAACTGAGCTACGCCCGCGATCGGCCGAAAGCGTGGCGGACGAACCGTCGGGCCATCGGCTGCGATGACCGTATCGTCGCCGATGCCGGGCGGAATGCAAGTCTCCGGGGAAAAGGGGGTCGGTTCGACTTTGGCCCCGGGCCGCACGTAAGATCGGGTCGTTTGTTCTCGGCGGCACCCGGAGCCACACGATGCCCGAAAAGCCTGCTTCGACTGCGTCTGCGGAAGACCGTCCGGCCGCATCGAGAGTCTCGTCCGCCGGAAGATGGTCGCTCGCGGGCTGGCTGGCCGTCGGAACGCTTCTCCTGGGCGCCGGCAGCGTGCCGTGGATCCTCTCGGAACCGATCCGCGTCGGCACGTTGCTCAACAGGCTCCTGCCCGAACTCGACGCCGACATCACGGTCGGCAAGGCATCGATCGGCTGGTCGGGGCCGATCGTGCTCGAGGACGTGCACGTCTTGCCGCGGAACGGCGCGGCCGAGCCAATCGCGATCGCACGCATCGAGGGTAGCCATGGTCTGGCGAAGATCCTGCTTTCTCTCGGCGATCTGGGCACGTTCCGCGTGCAGGGGCTCGACCTCCACGTCATCTTCCGCGCCAATCGCAGTTCCAACCTCACCGGCCTCTTCGTGCGGCCGGAGCCGTCGGCGGGCGGCGGGGCTTCATCGTCGTCGCGGCGAAAACTCAGCCCCGTTCGCGTCCGCGTCGAGGTGGAGGACGCGATCGCCCGGGTCGACGGGCCGTGGTCGCCGGAGCAGTGGGTGAGCGATCCGGTCGACGTCGTCGCGACGCTCGGGCCGGCCAAGGAGGGGAACTGGAGCGAGTGGACGATCGAGCCGGTGCAACTGCTCTCCCGTGCGGAGCTCCAGCCGAGCGTCGCACAGGGCGTCCTCGCCTACATCGCACCCGTGCTCGCCGAGGCGACCAGGACGGCGGGGCTCTTCTCGCTGCGGCTCGACGGGGGCACGTTTCCCGTCGGCGATCCGGCCGCCGGCACGCTCTCGGGCGTCCTCGCGATGCATGCGGTCGATCTCGGCCCGGGGCCGATGGTGCGGGACGTCATCGACACGCTCCCGATCGGCCTGCGGCCTCCCGAGTCGATCCGCGTCGCCGACGACGCGAACGTCGTCTTTCGACTCGAGCACCGCAAGGTGTGGCACGACGGGCTCGAGTTCGGCGTGCCGCTGGCGCAGCCAGGACGCCGGCTCGACATGGAGAGCAGCGGCACGGTCGGCGTCGATGACGGCGCTCTCGATTTGAAACTCGTGCTGCCGCTTCCCCTCGACATGCCGGCGAACCGACCGGTCCTGCAGGCGCTCGCGGGGAAGTCGATCTCCGTCGGCATCGGGGGCGTGCTCGGTCGACCAAAGGTGCTCTTTGACGGCTCGATCCGCACGGTGGCTGGGCAGGTCCTCGACGAACTGCTCGGGGGCCGACGCGGCGGCTCCCAGCCGATTCCATCCCCGCGGCGGGAACCGCCGCCGTTTCCAGGGCCGGACCAACTGCCCGCGGCGCCGCGGCGGGACGGCCCGGCCGCAGGCTCGGTTCCCGGCGAGGAGGGCCCTGCCGTTGCCAAGGACGTCGACCCAGCCGTCGGGCAGGTGATCGATCTTGTCGGCGGCGTGCTCGAGGAGGTCGCTCGGCGTCGTGCGGAACGGGCTGCGATGCAGCAAGAAGCCGGGGAGGGTGAGCCCGGTGGGCAACGGCCGCCGCGACGGCCGATCCTCGACCGGATCCGCAGCCGCCGGGGGCTTCAGCCCGCACAGGGTCTTCAGCAGGCGCCGTGACAAACGGCGGGCACGAAACGGAAAGGGCCCTCCTTTCGGAGGGCCCTTTCGATTTCATCGATCGCGAAAGCCGCGGATCAGGTGCCGCTCGCGGCCGGAGCCTTCGGGGCGGCGGGGGCCGCCGGAGCGGCGGGAGCCGCCGGGGTCGGCTTGCCTTCCGTGATCACTTCGGAGCTGGCCGGGGCGGCCTCGCTCGAGATGACCTCGCCGCTGCTCACGACCTCGCCGCTGCTCACGACCTCGCCGCCGTTGCAGTCGCCGCTGCCGCAGGCCGAAGATGACTCGACCGTCTCGCAGCCGGAGTGGCAGTGGTGGTGGTGCCGGTGGCAGTGCCGCTTGTGGCCGAAGAGGCCGCAATGGTGACGACGGTGGCCACAGTGGCTCGGGGCACAGTGGCTCGGGGCAGACTCCTCGACCACGCACTCCTCGACCACGGGGGCCGATTCACACTCGGTGGTCTCGCAGCTGCTGGCGTGGCAGCCATGACCGCAGTGACGGCGGTGCTTGCATCCGGCCTCGACAACCGAGCTGCCGAACGCGACAGCAAGAAACATCACAAAGGTCAGTCCAACGAACCGTTTCATTCACTCATCTCCTCGAGAGGGGGCTTCCGGCAGCCATGCCACCATGTGCCTTCCTGGCAAAACCGTGGGTAAAACTGGGCGAGATGCTACCAGCTTGGTCGCGCAAGTCAACGTAACCGACAAAAACGCTGCCAATAACCCATTTTAATATCCGGCTTTTTCAGCCGAAATAGCGGGTTTACAGCCCGTAATTACCCGAAAAGGGCGTTTTCATCCCCGATCCGAGTGGAGCCGTCGGGGGCTACTGGACCGCCTTTGGGGGCTGAGCGGCACCCGTCCGCACGGCGGGCGGGTTCGCGGCCGCCTTGGCTCGCCGCTGGATCTCCATCGCCACCTGCCGCTGCTTGGCGATCATGTCGGCCGGATCTTCGAAGTCGAGCAGGAGCGGGGGAGCGTCGTCGAAGATCTTCATCGCCATGCCCACCACCCGCCAGCCTTCCGGGTCGAGCCTGGTAACCCAGACCACCTCGTCGGTCGTCGTAAAGCCTTCCGCGTCGGTATCGGTCCAGGTTGTCGAAACGTGCACGATCTCCCCGGACTTGCCGATGGTCTCGCCGTCACGGATCGAGTAGGTCGCCGTCGCCGGAACCGGCGGGGCGATCGAGAGGCCCATTTCCTCGGTTTTCGCCCTGGCCACCTGGGTGAGCATGCCCCGGGCAGCGGCATCATCGCCCCGCTTGATCGCCTCGAGAAAATCGCGGATCGCGGCCTTCGCTTGGGAAATCGACGCCGAGCCGCCCCCGCCGCCGCCCGAGCATCCCGCAACGGCGGCCAGGACGAGCACCGCGGCGATGACCGAGCCTGGGAGGACCGAAAGGACAAAACGACGGGTGCCAACCATGACTGGACTCCATTCCAAGCAGGGCGACGGGGCAACCCGCGTCCGTCGCGGAGCCGTCGCCCGGGAGAGTGACGGGAACGGGAGGCGGGGTCAAGCCGAAAACCCGGCCCGCACGTCCCTTTCGCCCCGGCCGAGCGACGCCGGATCGATCCCGAGCCGCTTGAACTTCTTGTAGAGCGACGTGCGGTTGATCCCGAGGGCCCGTGCCGCCGCGTGGCGGCACCATCCGTGCCGCTCGAGTGCCTCCATGATGAGTTGACGTTCCGGCACCGCAAGCGACGCCTTGAGCGCGGCTGCGGGCTCGCGTGGGGCGGAGGGGGCCGACGGCGAAAAGGCCCGCGACATCGGCGCCGGGATGCAGGACGGCAGGTCGCGAGCGTCGATCAAGGGGCCGTCGCCGAGAAGCACGGCGCGTTCGATCGCATGACGCAACTCGCGGATGTTTCCCGGCCAGGCATGGGAGAGCAATCGCTCGGTCGCCGCGTCGGTGAACCCGACGACCGGACGCGACGCCTCCGCCGAAGCCTGCGAGAGGAATGCTCCCGCCAAGACCGGGATGTCCATGGGACGCTCGCGGAGCGGCGGAAGCTCGATGGTGATCGCGTTGATCCGCCAGAAGAGATCCTCGCGGAAGCGGCCGTCGGCCACCCGCTCGGAGAGCCGCTCGTGCGTCGCGAGGACCACGCGGACGTCGACCTCCAGGGTCGTGCCCGAGCCGACGGGCTCGAACCGCCGCTCCTGGAGCACCCGCAGGAGCTTCACCTGCATCGCCGTGGATGCCGTGGCGATCTCGTCGAGGAAGAGCGTGCCGCCGTCCGCGAGAAGGAATCGACCGTCGCGGTCGACGCCCGCGCCGGTGAACGCGCCGGCCACGTGGCCGAAGAGCTCGCTCTCGAGCAGCGTCTCGCACACGGCCCCGCAGGCCACCTCCACGAACCGCCGCCCGTTTCGACGGCTTGCCCGGTGGATCGCGCGGGCGAGCATCGACTTGCCCGTCCCGCTCTCGCCGGTGATGAGCACGGTCGAGCGGGTGCCGGCGATCCGCTCGACGACGTCCCGCACGTTCGCCGGCAGGAGGATGTCGGCCGGGACGGGAGCTGTTCCATCGACCCCCGGGGCCGGCCTGTTCGCCATCGAGCGGTCGAGCGCCTCGAGAAGTTCGGCGTCGGGGGCAGGGAGCGGGACGATCCGGTCGGCGCCGTGCCGGACGGCGTCGATCGCCACGGCTGCGGAAGCGGCCGCGTCGACCATCGCCACGATGCCGATCGTGGGCCAGCGGCCGTGGATTTCCCCGATGATGGAGCCGCCTTCCCGGGGCAGGCGGGCGTCGACGACGCAGAGGTCGAAGCGTTCACGGGCGAGCAGGCTCATCGCCGCGGACGCGTCTCCGGCGGCGCTCGAGTGCCAGCCCGCGCCGCACAGCCACTGGGCCGTCTGCGAGGCCCGGCGGCGGTCGTCGTCGATCACGAGCACACGGCCGATCGTCCGCATCGCCTGCCTCCTTGGGGCCGCGGCGGATGCCGAAGCCCTGAGAATTCCTACGCCGGGGAAGCGGGCCCGCAAAGCCTTCGCAGCCGTCAAAAATTGCCGCCGGGATGCCGGCAGCCTGTACGACCGGTGCAGCCGTCACGACCGGACCGCTCGGCCCGTCCCGATCAGGCCGCCCCCGCTCAGATCGCTTCCACCCGCTCCACCGGCGTGTCTGCGTGGATCTCGAGCGTCTCCTGCGGCATGTTGGCCACGAGCAGACGGACGGCCGCCGCCGACCTCGCCGGCACGACGAGTGCCGCGTTCACATCGCCGCCGCGGGGCGCGATCGTCGCGAGCCCCTCCGGCCCGAGCACATAGAGCGCGGTCGCGAGCGAGTCGGCCTCGGCAGCGGTCGGGGCGATCACGGTCGCGGAGAGGACACCCTCGGCGGGCGATCCGCGGCGCGGGTCGAGGATGTGGCCGAGCCTGCGGCCCCGATCGACGAAGAACTGCGTGCCCGACCCGCTCGTGCCGATCGCCCGGTTCGTCAGTCGTAGCGTGGCCAGCCGGAGGCTCGGCCGCAGCGGGTGGACCAGGCCGACCCGCCATCCGCTCGACGCCGACAACGACGCCTGGCTCCCGACCGCGCGCACGCTGCTTTGACCGCCGTGCACGAGGAACGACCCGCCCCCGAGCCGGTCCGCGACGAGTTCCACGACACGGTCCACCGCCCAGCCCTTGCCGATCGCCCCGAGGTTGAGCTCGATGCCCTCGCGGTCGAACCGCACCGTCCTCGACGCCTCGTCGAGGATGACGTGCCGCATGCCGCTGCGATCGATCGCGGCGGCGAGCGATTCGGGGTCGGGAGTTCGGCCCTGCCGCTGGTGGAATCCCCACGTCCGCAGGAGCGAGCCGACCGCGATGTCGAAGCCGCCCCCCGTCCTGGCATGCAGGTCCCGGCACTGCACGAGGAGCGAGAAGAGATCGTCATCTACGGAGCAGGGGCCCGGGTACGCCGACCGGTTGATGCGGGCGAGTTCGCTGTCGTCGCGGTAGGCAGTCAGCCTCGCCTCGATGGCATCGACGAGATCGAGCGCCGCGATCGCGTGCGGCGTCGCGTCGGCATGCTCGCCCGCGTTGAAGACCAGCTCGAAACGGCAGGCCATGGCCGTTCTGCCGACGCGGATCGCATGCAGGTCGGGCCCCGCTCCGCCCGTCTCTCGGGCTGTCGTGGCGGCGTCATCGGCCGTATTCGGCGGCATTGGCGGCATCCCCCGAGCATACGCTGCCGATGTCGGCTACAATCCCGACCCATGGCGGCTTTTTTCGGACCCGATTTCGACGTCGCGACCCCCAGTCTCCCATGATCGAATGGTTCGAGCGGGGTTCCTACCTCGGCATCGTGCTCTTTTTGACGCTCACCGGCATCGGACTGCCCGTGCCGGAAGAGGTGCCGATCGTGGCCGCCGGCGTGGCCAGCCGGACCGGGGCGCTCCACTGGTACTACGCCCTGCCCGCCTGCCTGCTCGGGGCGGTGCTCGGCGACAGCCTCATGTACGGCATCGGCTACTTCTTCGGAGCCAAGGTGCTCAAGGAGCATCCGTGGTGGTCGGGTTTCCTGACGGCCGAGCGGGAACAGACCATCGAGCGGCTCATCAAGAAGCACGGCATCAAGGCGTTCTTCGTGGCGAGGTTCCTCGTGGGGCTCCGAAGCCCGTTCTACCTCACGGCCGGGATCCTCCGGGTGAAATACCGCTGGTTCCTGCTGGCCGACCTGATCTGCGCCTCGATCGTGATCGGCAGCTTCTTCGGGCTCTCGTATCTCTTCGGCGACCGGATCGGAGCCCTCATCCATTCGGCCGAGCGGGGGCTCACGGTCGTGGCGATCGCCGCCGCGGTGCTCGCCGTGGCGGCCTTCTTCTGGTTCCGCAGGCGTCGGATGCGGCTGCTCGACCAGGATCCCGAAAGCCTCTTCGAGAACCGTGAGCTCATCTTCGGCCCCGCTGCGGACCGGCTTCCGGAGGGAGTGCTCGGCGGCGAGCACGCGCATCAGTCCGAGTCGGACAATCCGGGGTGAGGGGGGCAATGCAGGGTGAGGGTAACGGTCACTCGAGCTGCACCGCCTCGTAGAGCGGCAGGTGGCGGTAGTAGACCTCGAGCATGTACGTGCAGAAGCAGGTCATGTAGAGCCGTCCGCCGAAGCCGCCCCAGCGGTCGCGATTCGGGTCCCATGAACCGGCGTCGCGGCTGCTCTTCTCCTGTGCCTCGGGCAGGGCCTCCCGCATCCGGTCGTTCCAGCGATCCCAGGCGCTGCCGCCGAGGTTGTGCGCGACCTGCGTGATGTAGTACCACGCGTAGACGTTGGTCTGTTCGCCGGTCTGTTCGCCGAATTTGATCGGGCTACCCTGCAGGAGCATCTCCACGCCCGAGACGAGCCGCTCGTCGTTCCGCTTCCAGCCGAGGTACTGGCGGCAGAGGAGACCCTCGGCCGACACGGCGTCCGTGACCGGGGCCGGCGGATTCTCGGGGTTCTCCGCGCGATACCCGTAGCGGGCGCCCTTCTCGACCATCACCCGGTCGAGAAACCGCTCGAGCCCCTCCATCGTGGGCGGCGGCACCGGCACGTAGGCCATCTCCGCGCTCTTCAGCGCCATCATGAACCAGCCTGTGACCGACATGTCGCCGTCCTTGCCAGGCTCGTACCGCCAGCCGCCGCCCGGGCCCTGAGCGGCGACCGCGTAGGCAACGGCCCGCTGGGCGGGCTCGGAGTACTGCTTCTCCTGTGTCATGCCGTAGAGCTCGCAGAGCGCGACCGTCGCCTGTCCGTGGGAGTAGAGGCCCTGTCGCGACGGCATCGTGCCCACCTCGAAGTGGCCGTCCGGCTGCTGCGCCGCGAGCAAGGCCTTCCACCCACGGTGGACGATCGCGCGGTGCTTCCCGGCCCGCGGCGTGTTGCCCGCACCCTGGAAGGCGAGCAGTGCCATCGCCGTGGCGGCGACCTGGTTCTCGTACGAACTGCCGTCGGCGTAGGGGCCCCTGAGGCTCCAGAGCCCCGTTTTTTTGTCCTGCTGCTTTGCGAGCCATGCGAGCGCCTTCGCGACCGCGGCCTCGGTCTCGCTGCTGCCGCCGAACTGTTTCACGAGCGCATCGCGGCGGCCCTCCTCGCGTCCGTCGAGGAGGGTGCCGATCGCGGGCGCGGCGACCTCCGACGTGGCCGGCCCGACGGTCTCGGCCGGCTCCTCCATGGCCTCCGGAGGCGCGGCGGCCGCTTCTTCGACCGGTGGCTTCTCCGATTCCACCTCCGCCGGCTCCGGCTCTTCCACCGGCTCCGGCGACTCGGCGATCTCCACCCCCTTCTCCTCGTGGACGGTCTCCGTGAAGGTCGCGAAGGAGAGTTCGATGATGGGCTCGTCGGAGGCGGGCTGCTGGATGATGAACAGCGCGAGCGCGAGGATCACGACGACGTGCAAGACGAGGCTTGCCGTCAGCGGAGGGCTCCGCTCGATCTGCTCCCGCACCTTCTCGCGAAGCCAGTCCCCCGGCGACGTGATCGTCGCGGCCGGCCTCGAGCCGGGCGGGCCGCCGGGGGGAGCGACCCGCCGCGGAGCGACCGTTTCTCCGGAGAAGACGATCGCCGAGGGCGAATGGTACGGCGCGGGCGAAATCGGCCTCGGTGACCGGCCGGCTGCCGGCGGGATCGGCACCGCGGGACGGCCTTGCGGCTGCCGAACCGTCGGCTGCGACGGCCGGGGATGCGGATGGTCCGGCGTTCCTCCGGGCGGCCGTCGCGGCGGTGGAGGAGGCTGGAATGACATGATCTCTCTCCGCGAGCGGGCGTCACCGTGGTGCGAGCCCGCGATCGAACGCATCCTGATCCCGGCGGAACACGGCGAGGACGGTATCGAACCGCTCGAGCGGGATCCGGTAGACGGGCTGCTCGTTCGTGTGTGCGTGGCAGTGGGCGACGAGCAGCCGGTAGAGGAACTTGAACAGCTGCCGCGGCACCCTCAGGCTCCGCAGCCCGTCGATGAGCCGTCGCTGGTCGATCTCGGGCGCGAACAGGTCGGCGAGCGTCGCGGGCGTGGTGCCGACGCTCGCCGCCTTCACCCGCGTCGAGGCGATGTCGTACAGCGTCTCGCCGGACCATTCCAGCGACGGCACCAGGTTTTGCTTGTCGAGCCTCGCCCGCTGGTTGAACTGCTCGTCCTCCCGTTCGATGAACCGGTAGAGCTCGATCGGCAGGAGGAGCTTGAAGCCCAGACCGGGCGACTTCAGGAACTTGTTGTCGAAGATCGGCCAGATCACCTGCCGCATCCGCTCGGCCGAGCCGTTGATGAGGTGCGGCTCGTCGAGCCGGTCGACAATGACGACCATGCCGCCGTAGCCGAGGGCCTTGAGCACTCCCTGGAGCTTCGCAAGCAGCTCATAGCGGTCGTCGCTGCGGGCCATCGCCGGCAACGGCTGGCCGGCGAGGTCGACCTCCGGCATCCGGGCGATCGCACGGGTGAGCTGGCCGACCGTGCGGTTGCCGGTCCGCATGCTCCGCACGATCCGCGTCGCGGTCCACCAGCTCCTCGCCCGCTTCAGGAGCCAGGGCCCCCAGGCGGCCGCGACGAGCAGCCAGGGCCACCAGCTTCCGGCCCACGCGAGCGAGCCCCTCCAGGCCCCGAAGCCGATCGCCGCCACGAGAGACGCCGTGGCCGCGAGGCCGAGCAGGAGCGGGACGAGCGCGATGACGCGTCGGTAGCCGACCCGGCGGCGGAGCCTCGCGAAGCGGGCGGGGAACGTCTCGGCCATCGACTGGTCGTAGCAGGCCGCGAGGACAGCGAGATCGCGGGCCTGCGGCGGCGTGAGGCGGACCGGCTCGCTGCGCGCGGGATCAATCAGCCGCGAGACGAGCTGCGTGACCGCCAGCGAGAGGATCGCGTCGATGTGATCCCAGAGCTTCCACTGCGAGAGCACCTTCTCGACCGCGCGGTTCGGGCCCACGCGGCTGACGAACCGATCGAGGAACGGATTGAAGTCGTCGTAGAGAACGACGAACACCTTCTCGCCGGTCCCGGCGGTGCCGTCATGCCGGTCGAACTGCCGGACCATCTGCAGCTTCAGCGCGGTCTTGCCCGAGCCCTTCTCGCCGAACACGATCGACGTGCTTGGATCGCTTGGGTCGCCGTAGATCTTGTCCCACGACGGGTGGAACGTCGTTTCCAGGCAGGTCCGCTTGAAGACGCTGTCGTTCTGTGCGTCTTCTTCCGCGAACGGGTTGCCCGCGATGCCGTGATGCTCGAGAAAATCGTGGATCTTCACTTGTTCGCGGCGAGCCCTTCGACCATGCCGCGGAAGCCGTCGGCGTGTTTCGACAGGCATTCGGCCGGTCCGTAGAACTTCAGGAAATAGTTGCCCGCATCGGGGGTTTCGACGATCGCTGCGAGCATCCGGTACGCGGGCCGCTCCACGGCCTTGCCTTGGGCGAACGGTCCCATCGGCATGTCCTTGTAGGTGCCGGGGATGTCGACGAGCGTCACGTTGCAGCCGGTGAGCTTCAACGATTTGGTCGTGGCCTTTTCCTTCGTGCTCGAGCCATCGGGCTGCGAGAACTGTCCGTACCAGCGGTCGATGTTGGCCTGCACGCTGCCACCGGCGCCCATCACGGTCATGCGGCCCGCGGGCTGGCCCTCCGCCGCGGGGGCGATGGAAAACTCCGTCTCGACCATGTTCGACTTCGGCTGCACCCGCTCCCAGCCCTCCGGTGCCACGAGCTTGTAGCCGCCGGAGGCGATCGTGAACGTCCGCTCGTCGGCCGCGGCGACGGCCGACGCGACGAAGGCGAGGCAGAACACTGCGGCGAGGGACGGAAGCAGCGGCAAGCGAAACATGACGGTATTCCTCTGTGGGGTCGGGAGGTCGGGGGGGCGGGGGATCGTGAACGGGACTCGGATGCCTTTGGCAAAGTGTATCGCAAACGCCCGGTACGCTATCCGAGGCCGCGGGACCGCAGGATCATCCATGCCACGGCGGCGGCGATCACCGCAATCGCCAGAAGCGCGAGCGAAAGTCCCATCCCCCCATCGTCGCGGGCCCTGCGTCGGGATGCCCTCGGAGACCGCGCGGAGGCCGCCCAATCCACGACCGGATCGGCCGGCGCGGGGCCCACGGGGGAACCGATGGCTGGTGACCACGGTCCGCCCGGCCCCGTTTCAGGCGGCAG
>JBBAVU010000005.1:14209-22762 GCA_040397565.1 Pirellulales bacterium
GCGACGGCAGGCGGTATCGACGCGGTCGGCCGAGTCGCCTCGGCATAGGGAACCGCGGTCGGGAGCGTGGAAATCACCGCGGGTTCGAGCGAAAGTATTTCGGCGGGCGGCAGGGGGGGCGTGGCCGGCACGGCCGAGGCGTCGGGGCGTGCCGGTTGCTCGCCGGATACCTCCGGCAGACGGAACCGGCTGCCACAGATCGGGCAGACCCCGAGCCTGCCGGCGAGGTGGTCCTTCACCTTCATCCTGTGGCCGTTCGGGCAAAACGCTTCGATGCCCAAGCCTGCCTCCTGCGTTCGTCGAGACTGGAAATCGCGGCGGGCGGTCGCCGCCGCACGGTGACTCGAAAACGGCCGTGGGTTGCCGTTTCCCGATCCCTGTTTTACCCTCACGAGCCATGTCGCAACACGATTCCCATGATTCCGCCGAGGAAAGCTCGGGTCCGCTCGAGATCGCCCTCGTCGGTGATCTGACGGACCATGAGTCGGAAATGACTGACCGGCTGCTCGGCGTTCCTCCCGGCGGACAGTGCACGATCTATTTCGATTCGCCGGGTGGCAGCCCCTACTGCGCGATGTCGCTCGTGGGGCTCATGAAACTTCGCGGCATCGAGGCGACCGGCATCGTCACTGGGGAATGCTCCTCGGCGGCGCTCTGGCCTTTCGCCGCGTGTCGGCGGCGGCTCGTGACTCCCTTCAGCGTGTTTCTCTTCCACCCGATGAAGTGGCAGAGCGAGGAGCACATCGGCATCGCGGAGGCGGCCGAGTGGTCGCGTCATTTCGCCGACCTCGAGCGGGAGATGGACGTGTTGCTGGCCGACCTGTTCGGGGTCTCCAGCGAGATCATCGACCGCTGGATCAAGACGCACCGTTACGTCACGGGCCGCGAGATGGTCGAGGCCGGGCTCGCGGAGTTCGTGCGGCTCTCGCCGATGCCCGAACTGTTCGCAACCTCCGGCGAGGAGAGCCCGCCGAAGAGCCACGCCGCGAGAAATGCCGCGAGGGCGAGGCGGTAGGCCACGAACGGCCAGAGCGTGTGCCTCGCGAGGGAAGCGAGGAGCCAGCGGATCGCGGCGTAGCCGACGACCGCGGCGGTAAGCGTGCCGATGGCGGCGGCCGTCGCATCGGCCGGCGTGCCAAAAATCGCCCTACGCTCCTGCCAAGCCTCGAGGAGCCCGGCCGCGGCGATCGCCGGCAGCGACAGCAGGAACGAGAATCGCGCCGCCGTCCGGCGATCGAGGCCTGTGAAGATTCCCGAGGCGATGGTGGCCCCGCTGCGGGACGTGCCCGGCAGGAGCGCGAGCACTTGGAACAGCCCCATCGTGAGGCCGTCGCCCACGGTCACGCCCGCCAGCCCGTCGCGGGCCCGGGTGCCGTGGCGGGCACGCGCGGCCAGGACGATCTCCGCCGCCGCAAGCAGGAGCGTGCCGAGGCAGACCGCCGCGATCACGACCTCCGGTCGCCTCGCCCCGCCGCGGACGAACTGCTTCAAGGCGAAGCCCGCCGCCACGATCGGGATCGTGCCGACGATCACGAGCACCGCCGCCCGCGACTCGGGGCTGTCGAGGGGCTTGCCGGCCCGCAGCCCTCCGGCGAATCCGGCGGCCAGCGAGGCGACGTCGCGACGCATTGCGACGAGAACGGCGAACAGCGTGCCACACTGGATCACGGCCGAGTAGGCGGCGCCGGGATCTTCCTGGCCGAGAAGGAGGGGAACGATCAGCAGGTGGGCCGTGCTCGAGATCGGCAGAAACTCCGTGAGCCCTTGGACGACGCCGAGGATGATCGCGGTGATCGGGGACATGCTTTCCCGCCTGCTGAAGCTCCCGATCGGGCCGGGATGGTCCGGTATCGTACCACCCGAAAATCGGCTATCCTGTCGGGCTCGATTCAGATCAACCCAGGAGATCCCCCACGGTGTTTCGCAATCTCAGCACGGTCGGCCTGCCCCTCACCGGCCGCTCCAGCGAGCTCATCGAACTCGCGCTCTCTTTCGGTTTCGACGCGATGGACATCGACCTGGTCGATTTCCACCAGCAGGCCGAGGCGTTCGGCGCGGAGCACGCCCGTCGGCTGATGGTGAGCGCGCGGCTGAAGACCGGCGTGTTTCCGCTGCCGGTCGATCTCGCCGGCGATGACGAAACCTTCTCCCGGGAAATGAAGCTCCTGCCGAAGCGGCTGGAGGCTGCGAGGAACGCGGAAGCGCCGAGGGCCGTCGCCACGCTTCCGCCCGCGTCCGATGCCCACCCTTTCGAGAATTTCCTCGATCTCATCCGCAGGCGGCTCGAGGCGATCGAGGGGCCGCTGGCAAAGAATGGCGTCATGCTCGGCCTCGCGGTCGTTCCCGAAGTCGAGGCCCGCGCCGGCCGTGCCCACGAATTCATCCACACGCTCGAAGGGCTCTTGGGGCTCGTCTCGGCGGCGGGTTCACAGTTCGGTGTCGTCGTCGATGCCTGGTCCATGCACATCGCTGGTGAGCCGCTTTCGCTCCTCTCGCAGGTTCCGCCCGGTAGGATCGTCGAGATCCGGCTCTCGGACGCGCCGCGCGAGCGGGCGGCAGCTGAGCTCTCGCATGCCGATCGGCTGCTGCCGGGCGAGACCGGCGCGATCGCCTGCGGACCGCTGCTTCAGGCGGCGGAGAAGGCCGGCTTCGACGGTCCGGTCACTCCCTGGGCCGACCGTTCGGCGGTGGCTGGCCGCGGCCGCGAGAAGCTCGTGAAGCTTGCGGGCGACCGGATGGAGGCCGCGTGGAAGGATGCCGGTCTTCCGATCCTGCCGCGTTGGTTTCTGCCGACGCAGAAGGATGGCCCGCGCGACGGCTTCGAGGGTGAGGGCCTCGAGCCTGCCAAGAACGCCGCCGGCCGGCTCGTTGGGCAGGGTGGCTGAAGGCAAGGGGCTGCCCCTCAACCGCCTTCGCGGATGAACTGCACCCTCGGTCGACCGTCGCCCGTGCTCGAGCCGCGGACGAATTCGGAGACGTAGCGGAGCGTCTCGGCGGGACGGTCGGGATCGCGGAAGGCGTCCCCCTTTTGCAGGATCGGCAGGCAGTCGGGCATCGAGCCGAAGGCGCGGGTGCCGGCCGCCTGGCAGGGAAACCACCATCCGTCGCCGGCCGCATCCACGAGGTGGAACTCGGGATAGCAGTGGCCCTCCACCCAGACGGTGCGGGCGGGGATGCCCTGGGATCGACAGGCGGCGATGAAGAGGCAGGTGAGTTCCTCGCAGTCTCCCCAGCCGTCGGCGAGGGCCTTGGCGGCACCTTTGATCTTTCCCTCGCGGTATTCCACCTGCTCGCGGACGGCGTCGTAGATCGCTTCCACCTGCCGCCACCCCTCCAGGTCGCCGGCCGCGTCCTTCGCGAGCTTCACGATCTTGGCGTGCCGCGACTCGATGTAGGGACCGGGGCCAAGGAACGGCCGCAGGGAACGGTCGGGCTTCTCGGGCACCTTCAGCCGAGAGGTGTCGGTCGGCGCGTGGATCGACGCCCGCTCGATCTCGAACGTCACCACGGCCTTCACCGTCTCTCCTGCGGCGATGTCGGGGATCTCGACGACTGCCTGCTTCACCCCCGGGCCGAGGATCCGGTAGCGGAGGTTTCGGACGCCGGGCGAGAGGTCTTCCGAGACGACCCTCACCTTCTGCTCGGGCCAGTCGGCGGGCACTGGCATCGTGGCGTAGACCCCCTGCACGGGGCCGCCCTCCGCCGTCACGGCGACGCCGACTCGCAACCGCTGGATCCGCGGTTCGCCGAGCGTCGGGCCGGCGGCGGCCGCCGGTTCGTCGAGAAACTGTGCCGTCGCGGCCGGATGGCCGATCGCAACCGCCACGGCGAACGCGATGATCAATCGACGCATGTGGGAGGCATCGACGGGCGGAGGACCACGACTTTCGGTTCGCGGCGGGCCGTTCGTCTCGGAAAACTGGGCGGGACACGGCGGCCGGGGCGTTCGATTGTTCGAACGGCAGGCGAATGCTAAACTCCGTGGCTCGTTTTCCAGGCGTGATTTTACGTTTCCCCCAACCCTTTTCCCAGTCTCCCAACCCCCCGTATGGTCAACCGCAACCTCATCCGCGAACTCGAACACGGCTCAGAACTCGAAAACGAAATTGACATGGCGATGGGGGGGGCCGCGGATGGGGAGTACGTGATCGGCACCCCGACGCTCTCGGTGAACGCGGTGCTCCAGGGGAAGGTCCTGCGGGTGGACGACGAGTTCGTGCTCGTCGACGTCGGCTACAAGAGCGAAGGCCACATCCCGCGGAACGAGTGGGACGAGACGGAGCCGGCTCCTCAAGTCGGCGACATCGTGAAGGTCCTTCTCGAGGAGTTCGAGGACGGCCAGCTCGAGGAGCAGCGGGGCCTCATCACGCTCTCGAAGCGGAAGGCCCGCCGCATCGAGGACTGGCTCAAGGTGATGGAGAGCGTCAAGGAGAACGACGTCGTCACCGGCTACGTCACGCGAAAGATCAAGGGCGGCCTGCTCGTGGACATCTCCGGCGTAAACGTCTTCCTGCCGGCCAGCCAGGTCGACATCCGCCGCCCCGCCGACATCGGCGACTACTGCGGCCGCGCGATCCAGTGCCTCGTGCTCAAGATCGACGAGGCGCGCCGCAACATCGTGGTGTCGCGGCGGGCGCTCATCGAGCAGGAGCGGGCCGAGCGGAAGAAGCAGCTCATGGAGACGCTCGAGGTTGGGCAGATCCGCCGCGGCGTCGTGAAGAACATCGCCGACTTCGGCGCGTTCGTCGACCTCGGAGGGATCGACGGCCTGCTGCACATCACCGACATGTCGTGGGGCCGCATCGGCCACCCGAGCGAGATGGTCGCCATCGACCAGGAGATCGAGGTGCAGGTGCTTCATATCGACCGGGAGCGGGAGAAGATCGCGCTCGGCATGAAGCAGCGAACCGCGAGCCCCTGGGCGAAGGTGGCTGACAAATACCCGGTCGGCACGGTCTGCATGGGAACGGTCGTGAATGTCATGAGCTACGGCGCATTCGTGAAGCTCGAGGACGGCGTCGAGGGGCTCGTGCATATCAGCGAGATGAGCTGGACGAAGCGGGTGAGCCACCCGTCGGAGCTGGTGAAGCCGGGCGACGAGGTCGAGGTCGTCGTGCTCGCGATCAACAAGGAGAAGCAGGAGATCTCGCTGGGCATGAAGCAGACCCAGCAGAACCCGTGGGAGAAGGTGGCCGCCGACTACCCGCCCGGAGCCGTGGTCAAGGGCGTCGTGCGGAACCTCACGAACTACGGCGCGTTCATCGAGATCGACGACGGCATCGACGGGCTTCTCCACGTCACGGACATGTCCTGGACGCGGAAGGTGACCCACCCGAGCGAGATGGTGGACAAGGGCCAGGAACTCGAGTGCAAGGTGCTCTCCGTCGACCAGCAGCGGCGCCGGATCGCGTTGGGTCTCAAGCAGATGACCGACGATCCTTGGACGACCGACATCCCTGGCCGCTACAAGCCCGGCGACGTCGTGAAGGGCACCGTCACGAAGATCACGAACTTCGGCGTGTTCGTCGGGCTCGAGGACGGCCTCGAGGGGCTGCTCCATATCTCGGAGCTCTCCGACGACAAGATCGAGAACGCCGAGGACGTGGTGAAGGTCGGCGACAAACTCGAGGTGAAGATCCTGCGGGTCGATACCGACGACCGGAAGATCGGCCTGTCGAAAAAGCGGGTCGGCTGGTCGGGCGAGCGGGAGGCCGAAGAGGCCGCAGAATCGGCCTAATGCGGGATCGGCTTACGGCAGGGCCAGCTCGACTTTAGGCAGGGCCGGCAGGCCGCCCACCGCGGCTACTCGAGGCCGATCGCCTCGATCGGTCCGATCGATTGCGTCGCCGACGAGGCACTGCCAGGCGAAACGTCCGCGATCGGGCTGCCGGATGGAATGCTACCGGACGGAACAACGTGGAGCCATTCTCCGCGGGCGATCCTGCGGTCGCTTCGGGGCTTCGGGCGTCCCGAGCCCGACGAGCAGCCGATGACGACCAGCCTCCTCGGGGCGGCCGTCGAAGCGATCGCGACCGTGCGGTCGGAGTGGATCGCATGGGAATGCTCGAGAACCTCGCCGGCGGGGCCGTCGACTACGTCGAGGGCGATGACGAGCCGGCCGGAGAACAGGAGCACCCGCTGGCCGGGATGCATCGCCGCGAGGTCCACCGCCTCGAGATCGAGGGACGGCATCGGTATGCGAGTCGGCTCGTCGGCGGCGGCCTGCGTCGGATCGATGTGCGGAGGCTCGGGCGGCGGGGCCGGCTTCGCCTGCGCTGACGGGAGGGCGGGAATCCCCTGAACGGCAGGCGTCATGACAGGAGCCTGCGTCGATGGCCCGACCGCCGGCGCCGGGCCAGGGGGGAACGGTACGCTCGTCCGTTCGGTGATCCTCCGGCCGCGGTCGATGAGACGCGGAAGGTCGCCGGTGGCATAGAACCCGCCTGCGACCACCCCGAGCACCGCGAGTTTCGAAAGGAATGCGTTCATGCCCTCGAGTATGCGCAGCGTCTCGGGGCCGCACGGGGCCGCCACGCGGTTTTTTGCGTGGCGGCCCGGGGTTCTCGGGGCCGATTGACGCGATCGTGCGGATCGGGCAGGAGGGGCGGCCGCGGACGCGGCTTCACTTCAGGGCGGCGACGGCCGCGAGCACTTCCTTGTCGTGTCCCTCGGGCTTCACGGCCGTGAATGCCTTCGCGATCCTGCCGGCGGCATCGATCACGAACGTGCTGCGGGCCACGCCCATGTAGGCCTTGCCGTAGAGGCTCTTTTCCCGCCAGGCACCGTAGGCCTCGGCGAGCTTGTGGTCCTCGTCGGCCAGGAGCGTGAAGGGGAGCTTGTACTTCGCACGGAACTTCACGTGGCTCTTCGGGGAGTCGGGGCTGACGCCGAGTACGACCGCCTTGTGCTTGCCAAGCTTCCCGTGCGAGTCGCGGAAGCCGCAGGCCTCCACCGTGCAGCCGGGGGTGTCGTCCTTTGGGTAGAAGTAAAGGACGACGGGCGACCCCTTGAGGGCCGAGAGCGTCACCTTCGAGCCGTCATGGGCGATCGCGGTGAAATCGGGCGCGGGCGATCCCTCCTTGGCCCATGCCGGTCCCTTCGCGGCGACAGCCTTCGAGGGAGCCTTTGGCGTTGCTGACTTTGGGGCCGCCTTCTTCACGGGCTTCTTCACCGCCTTCTTGGCGACTTTCCCGACCGGCTTCGCCACTTTTTTGGCAGCGGGCTTGGCGGACTTCTTGGCGGCGGGCTTTTTCTTTTTGGCCATGGTGACGGTTCCCGTGTGGAGTAGAGTGGCAGTTGAGATGGACCCTGCGTGTTCTACACCTGCTGTCGCCTTCGGCAAGGGCGGTGCGGAAGATATTCCGCGAGATTCACCCATCGTCGGGCCGCCCGTCGTCGCGGTCCTGACCGCGACGGGCCGGTCGGCGCTCGCTGTCGTCGGCATGTGCGGTGAAGAGAGCGTGGAAATCCTGTCGCGCTGGTTCCGGCCGAAGGGGCGGCCGCTGGCCGATCGCGATGCCGGGCAGGTCGTCTTCGGCCGGTGGGGCCCCGTGGAACCCGGCGGCGAGCCGACGGCGGGCGGGATGCCGCCGGAGGACCTCGTCGTCGTGAAGCGGTCCTCCACGTGCTTCGAAATCCACCCGCACGGAGGGCTCGCGGCACGTTCGCGGGTGCTTGCGGACCTCGAGTCCGCCGGCTGCCGGCTGCTGTCCTGGCCGGAGTGGCTCGCCGCGACCGGCTGCTCCGAGATCGAGGTCGAGGCCCGGCTCACCCTCGCGCAGGCAACATGCCCGAAGGCGGCGGCGATCCTCTGCCGGCAGCTTTCGACCGGTCTGCTCGAGTTCGAGATCGACGCGATCCGGCGTCTCACCGCGGAGGGAAACACGGCCGAGGCGGCCCGCCGCGCGGACAGGCTTCTGGCCTGGGCGCCGCTCGGCCTGCGGCTCGCGTGGCCGTGGAGGGTGGTCGTGGCGGGCCGGCCGAACGCCGGCAAGAGCAGCCTCGTGAACGCCCTTGCCGGGTTCGCACGGAGCCTCGTGTCGAGCGAGCCGGGCACGACCCGCGATCTCGTCGCGACGCGGATCGTCCTCGACGGCTGGGAGATCGACCTCGTCGACACGGCCGGCCTGCGGGACGATCCCTCGGGCGCGATCGAGCGGGCGGGGATCGACCGGGCCCGCGAGGCGGCGAGCTCCGCCGATCTCGTGTTGGAGGTTCGCGACGCGGGCGATTTTTCGGTCGCCGACAACAATCGGGCCGACAACAATCGGGAAGAGCGACAAAAATCGCCTCCGTCCCTCGTGATCCTCGCGAAGGTCGACCTCCCTTCCACAACCGCCCTGGCCGACCTGCCTGCCGACGCGATCCGCACATCCGCCGTCACGGGCGAAGGCATCGACATGCTCGCCGCCGCGATCGTCCACCGGCTCGTTCCCCGCGAGCCGGGGCCGCTTGACGCCGTTCCCTTCACGCCTCGGCAGGTCGCCGAGATTGAATCCCTGGTTCGGCGCTAGTGTCGTGGCCGGTCAATACCGCGGCCAGTCAATACCGCGG
>JBBAVU010000005.1:22862-33366 GCA_040397565.1 Pirellulales bacterium
GTCAATACCGCGGCCAGTCAATACCGCGGAATGGTCGGGTCGACCTCGAGGCTCCACGCGTCGATGCCGCCGCGCATGCTCTGTGCGTGCGCGAAGCCCTGCTGCCGCAGCCACTGCACGACCCGGAGGCTCCGCACGCCGTGGTGGCAGTGGACGACGATCGGCTTCGATCGCCAGGGCTCGAGTTCCGCGAGCCGCTCCGGGATCTCCCGCATCGGGATGAGCCTCACTCCCTCGATCCTCGCGATGGCATGCTCGTCGGGCTCGCGGCAGTCGAGCAGGAGCGAGTCGGGCGAGTGGCCGATGCGTCGCGCGTGGACGTCGATCGCGGGGAGTTCCATGGCAACGGGATCTGCGGTCATGGCCGCGGTTTCTCCAGAAAAAAAGTGCTCCAAAAAAAGGCGGCCGGGAAGATCGTTCCCGGCCGCCCCGAGGGTCGTTCACGCTCGATGGACGCAGCCGGACGCCGGAGGGCGACCGCGCCGCGTCACGGTCACTCCAGGTTCACCGGCTCGTTGCTCGCCCGGCTGTAGATCGACACGTAGAGCGTCGGATCGATGTCGGTCGTGATCTGCCCGACGTGGCCGTCGCCGAACACGTGCAGCACGATGCCGCCGGAGTGGTCGCTGGAGGCACCGTGCGCCATGCCGTCGCCATAGACGGTCCATGGCGAGCTGCTCGTACCGAGGAACTTGTTGGTGGAGCTAGCGTCGTAGTTGATCCCGACGCCGGCCGTTGCCCCCGCCGCCATCACGGCTTCTGCCGTCGCGTTGCTCCTCCACCTGCCGTTCGTGTACTGCGGCCCGGTGCCGCCCGTACCCGCAAGATTCGTCGCCGAGAGCCATGAGGAGGCCCCGTCGATCCAGCCCGCATACCCGCGTTCCCGGGTCTCCGCCGCGAGGATCGTCTTCGACGTGCCGTCGGAGAGGGCCCCGAGCGTGACGCCGTTCGGCCGCGAGACGTTGGCCAACGTGCCGGAAAGCACGGGATACCCGATGGCGCCGTTGTTGGAATGGGCGGTGCCCGAGATGAGGTGCGTGCCGGCATTGGCCTTGTAGTTGGTCAGGGCCACCTGCAGGGTGCCGTACTGGTTGTCGTTCGTCCACGAAACGCCGTTCGACGGTCCGGCGTTGCTGTTCTCCACGAGGCCACTCCCGGAAAAGGTCGGGCACTTCAGCGGACCGATCACGACCGTCGAAGCCTGTGCGCCGACCGTTCCCGACGCCACGTTGAGGGTCGTGTTTGCGAACGGGCTGTTCTGAAAATTCGACCCTGAGGTCTTGATCGCGTTGTAGAGGCCAACCTCCTCCATGTAAGGCAGGCAGTGGACGACCCAGCTGTAGCCCGGCGTGGTCGCCGCGTTGTTCGACGCCTGACCGGGCTGACCGCTGAATTCGTTGCGGTCGGTGGCGGCGGGAAGCTTCTGCTTCGTGCTCTCGAAGTTCAGGACGGCCAGACCGACCTGACGCATGTTGTTGGAGCACTGGCTACGACGTGCCGCCTCGCGGGCGGACTGGACGGCCGGCAGAAGCAGGCCGATGAGCGTGCCGATGATGGCGATCACCACCAGCAGTTCGACGAGGGTGAACCCCCGGCGAACGTTCAAGTTCTTGGACATGGGAAACCTCCGGGCCCTTGCGGGCGATGAACCCTTTCGGGTGAAAAAAGAAATGAAAACATCCATCGGCTTTGGGGGCGGAAAGAATCGTTCGGAGGACCGTCGCGCGCAAGGGCCTGCGGAAGTAGGTTATGAATACCCCGACGGACGAGCGATCAGCCGAATTCGCGTTTTCAGTTTAAAAACGCCTTTCGATCCTTTCACAATCCCCTAACACTTCCAAGTATCGGCATTTTCAGGTCCGCCGTCAACTCTTGAACCCATGCCCGCCATCCAAGCCGACCCGGCCGCCGCGCGAGAATTCGCCCAGTTTGTCGTGAAACGGCTGCGGGAGGCCGGCCACCAGGCACTCTGGGCGGGGGGGTGCGTGCGGGACGAACTCCTGAGCCGCACGCCTGCGGACTACGACGTCGCCACGTCCGCCCTGCCCGGGGAAGTGCGGGAAATATTCGGAAAAAGGCGGACGCTCGCCGTCGGGGCCGCCTTCGGCGTGATCACGGTCGTCGGGCCGAAGGGGGCCGGACAGGTGGAGGTGACGACCTTCCGCACGGACGAGGCCTACACCGACGGACGGCACCCGGCGGGTGTGACCTTCTGTTCTGCCGAGGAGGACGCCAAGCGGCGCGATTTCACGATCAACGGGCTCTTCCTCGATCCCGCCACCGGGGAGATTCTCGACTACGTCGGCGGCCGTGAGGACCTGGCCCGGGGGGTCGTGCGGGCGATCGGAGTGCCGTCGATGCGGTTCGGCGAGGACCACCTGCGGATGCTGCGGGCGGTACGGTTCGCGGCGGTCTTCGGGTTCGTGCTCGACGCCGCGACCCGCGAAGCCGTGGAGCGGCTGAGCCACTTCGTCCGGACGGTGAGCCCGGAGCGGGTGGCGGCGGAACTGCGGCTGATGGTGTCGCGGAACGGCCGGCGACGGGCGCTGGAACTGCTTTCTGAGACCGGGCTTGCCCGGGAGGTGCTGCCGGAAGTGTCGCCGGGAGGCGACGGCCGGATGACCGACGAGGGGTGGCGGCAGGCCTCGGCGATCATCGACGCGGTCGACGAGCCCGATCTGCCGATGGCGATCGCGACGCTCGCGGAGCGGGCGGGGATCCGGGGGGACAACGCCCACGCAGCCGTTTTGGCAATCGCGAGGCGGCTGCGACTGTCGAACGCGGAGGCGAAGCTGGCCGGCTGGCTGTGTGCGGGCGTGGCCTCGCTCGAAGAGGGCGGCATGGGCGGCATCGAGAGCCGGCCCTGGTCGACGCTCCAGCCGTGGCTCGCCCACGACGACGCCTTCCGCCTCGCAGACCTGCTGCGGGCGCGGGCCGATCTCGGGTTCGGTGCGGGCGAAAGCGCCGCCTGGGTGACGCGGCAGCTCGAACGGCCCCGCCACGAACTCGACCCACCGCCGCTGTTGTCGGGCGACGATCTTCTCGCCATGGGACTCGCCGAGGGGAAGCTCGTGGGCGGACTGCTCAAGTCACTTCGGCAGCGGCAGCTCGACGGGGAGCTCTCCTCCCGGGATGCGGCCATCGCCTTCGTGCGAACTCAGACGGGGTGATCAGCCCGGGGCCGCGTTCGGCTTCGGCAGGTCCTTCAGGCTCGAGAGCCTGAAGAGCTCGAGGAATTTCGGCGTCGTCGAGTAGATCGGCTCGGCGTCCCCCTCGCGATGCAAAGCGAGGAGGCCGCGGCGGACGAGCTGCCGCAACGTGGCGGGTCTGGCGTCGCACCCGAGCTCGACCAGCCGGTCGCGGGCGACCGGCTGATTCCAGGCGACCGTCGCGAGCACGTCGAGCGACTCCTGATCGAGCCGAACGGTTCGCGACCGCTCCTCGAGCACCGCGGCGAAGGCCGCGTATTCGTCCCGGAGCCGCATCACCCAGCCCGTCCCCTGAGAGGCGACCTCGTAGGGCCTGTTGTCGGCGGCGTAGTCGGCGCGAAGCTCCGCGGCCAGTTCGTCGATCTCCTGCGGCCGTACGCCGCGCAGCAGCGACGCCACCCGGCGGCTCGTGATCGGCTCGCCGCCGGGAAGGCCGACGAAGAGCATCGCCTCGAGGATCGTCCTCGGGCTCACGCGGCATGCCCCGTCGGCCTCGTGCGCGTCGAGGTCCGGGGAGGCATCGATCTCGATCGCGGGGCTCGTGGCCGGATCGATCGGGCCGGCGTGCGGCGACGCGTCGGGGGCCGACGCCCCCATGAGGCCCGCGAAGGCCTGCGCGAGCCGGTCGATCGACAGTCCGCTGTCGAGCGGGGGGGCCGCGAGGCCTTCGAGCGGGGAGGAATTGGGATGCGTGTCGTCGGCCATCCTTCCCGTCACTTCCAACGCTTGGCGACGTGCCTCTTCATGAAGGCGATCGAGTCGGATGCGAGCTGGTTCTCCGACGGGAACATCGTTCGCCAGATCTTCGTCGCGGCCGCGATGTTCGGGAGCGCCAACCCGAAGGCCTCGACCACCATCCAGCCTTCGTACTTCGCGGCGGCGAGCGCGTCGAACGTCTCGTCCCAGTGGACGTGGCCGGTTCCCGGGATGCTCCGGTCGTTCTCGGAGATGTGCACGAGCACGGTCCACGGCGCGGCGGCGTGGATGGCCTTCGCGAGGTCTTTCTCCTCGATGTTGGCGTGGAACGTGTCGTACATCATCCGGCAGGAAGGATGGTCCACGGCCTGCACGAACTTCACCGTCTGCTCGACGCAGGTGAGGAAGTAGTTCTCGAACCGGTTGAGATATTCAGTCGCGAGCGTCACTCCCGCCGATGCGGCGTGCTCGGCCACCTTTCGCATCGTCTCGACGCCCCACTTGAACTCGTCCTCCGTCGGACCCTTCCCCGTGAACTCACCGATCGCGGAGTGGAACGGCCCGACGAGCGTCTTCACGCCGGCGGCATGGCAGCAGTCGAGCGTCTTCTTCATCGCCTCGACCGCCGCGGCCCGCACGCTCGCCGACGGGCTGATCGGGTTGTCGCCCGCCCCGCGGACCGTAACGGCCGTCCTGGCGAGGCCCATGCCGTCGAGCTTCCGGCCCCAGTCGGCGTAGAGCTTCTGGTCGGCCTTGAAGATCGGCATTTCGACGCCGTCGTAGCCGAGGGCCTTCACCGATTCGCAGATCGGCACGAGCCCATCGTGCATCTCGTCGGTCCAGAGCAGAAGGTTGAGTCCGTATTTCATGGTGGTCTCCGGTGGGGAAAACGAGTTATCGGTTCGGGACCGTCCCGAAGGCAAGCCCCGACGGAAGGGTCGGTCTCGCCGCGGCTAAGCCTTTTTTCCGCGAGCGACGCTGCGTTTTTGGCGAGGCCGCCGTCCGGCGGGCTTGAGCCGGCGGCCGTCCCTGGTGGCGGGCGCGCTCTTGAGAGGCTCGGCGGCCCCCTCGAGCGCGTCGCCGGGCCGGATCGCGGCGAGCCGCTCGGTGATCCTCGCCGCGTACTGTTCCGAGAGTTCGAAGCCGACGAACGACCGGCCGAGCTTCTTCGCCACGGCGAGCGTCGTGCCGCTCCCTCCGAACGGGTCGAGGACGACCTCTCCTTCACGGCTGCTGGCGCGGATGATCCGGCCGAGCAGCTGCTCGGGCATCTGGCAGCCATGCCAGCCGCTCCGCTCGGCGAAGGTGCCGCAGACCCGCGGGAAGTACCAGGTGTCCTCGTCGGCCGAGAAGCCCTCGGGCAGATCCTGCGGCCGGAGGATCCAGGTGTCGTCGGGGAGCCGGCCGGCCGGGCTCGCCCGCCGATCGCCGTAGACGAGCTCGCGGGCGCTCGGCACGCGGATGCTGTCCGCTTCGAACGTGAAACGGTTCGGGTCCTTCACGAGATGGAAGAGGTGCGCATGGGAGCGGCTGAACTTTTGGCGGCAGTTGACGCCGAAGGTGTAGTACCAGACGACCCAGCTGCGGCAGGTGAGCCCCAGCTCGCGGGTCGCCATCACCTTGAGCTCCGCGGCGTACTCGTCGCCGATCGCGAGCCAGAAGGTGCCGTCGGCCACGAGCACGCGAACGACTTCCCGCATCCATCGACGCGACCATTCCAAGTAGTCGTCGGAGGATCGCCGGTCGTCGTAGGCGTCGTACTCGTAGCCGATGTTGAAGGGAGGGTCCGCGAAGGCGAGGTGGACCGATCCGTCGGGCAGCCGCCGAAAAAGATCGAGGCAATCGCCCCGGTGGACGCGACCGAGATCGACGGGCATGGGAAATTCCTCTCTTGGGCGGCTGATTGTGGCGTCGTGGCCGCGGAATCGGGAAGGGGGCCGGCGGTTTGCTTTCTACGCCGGCGTCGGTGCCGTACACTTTTCCGGGCGTCCATGCCGTTCGCGGGCGATCGGATCAGTCCGGGCGGGCATGGGGCAGGATCGCAGGGAGATACGAGATGCGTTGGGAAGGGCGTCGGCAGAGCGAAAACGTCGAGGATCGGCGGCGGGTGTCGCCGCAGATGGTGGCGGGGGGCGGGCTGCTCTCGATCCTGCTCGTCGCGGCACTGTTGTTCCTCGGGGTGGACCCGAAGGCGGCGCCGCGGATCGCGGCCGATCTCGCCGGCGAGAAGCCCGCGGCAAAGCAGCAGCAACCGGGGCAGGAGGCCAATGACGAGATGAAGCAGTTCGTCTCCGTCGTGCTCGCCGACAACGAGGACATCTGGGGCAGGCTCTTCCCGAAGGCCTTCCAAGGTCGTTACAGCCCGCCGACCCTCGTGCTCTTCACGGGCCGGGTCAACAGCGCCTGCGGGTTTGCCACGGCTGCAGCCGGTCCGTTCTATTGCCCGCTCGACCGGAAGGTCTACGTCGACCTCGCGTTCTACGAGGAGCTCAAGCGCCGGTTCGGCGCACCGGGCGACTTCGCGCAGGCCTACGTGATCGCCCACGAGATCGGCCACCACGTCCAGAACCAGCTCGGCATCGCCGACAAGGTCCAGCGGATGCGGTCTAGGCTCTCCGAGAAGGAATACAACAAGCTGTCGGTTCGGATGGAGCTGCAGGCCGACTTCCTCGCCGGAGTCTGGGCCCACCACATGGCCCGTTACGGCGGGCTCATCGACGAGGAAGACGTCCGCGAGGCGGTCAACGCCGCCGCGGCGATCGGCGACGATCGCATCCAGAAGATGTCGCAGGGCTACGTCGTGCCCGACGCCTTCACGCACGGTTCGAGCGACCAGCGGGTGCGGTGGTTCATGTACGGCCTGAAGACGGGAGACCCGCTCCTCATGGACCGGGCCTTCGAGGTCGACTCGCCCTGACGATGCACGTTCTCCTCACCGGCGCGACCGGCTACGTCGGCGGCTGCCTCCTCCCGGAGCTGCTCAGGCGCGGGCATTCGGTCCGGTGCATGGTTCGCCGGCCGGAGGCGTTTCGGGCGAAGGCGGAGCGCATCGCACGTGAGACCGGAGCGTCCGGGGGGCGGCTCGAGCCCGCGGAGCGTCTCGAGATCGTGCAGGGCGACGCCACCGACGAGGCCTCGCTCGCGGCCGCCTGCGCCGGCATCGACGCCGCCTACTGGATGGTCCACTCCATGGAATCCGGCGTCGACTTCGAGCGGGCCGACCGTCTTGCGGCCGAGCGATTCGCCGCGGCGGCGCGTGCCGGGGGCGTGCGGCGGATCGTCTATCTCGGCGGACTCGGCGCCGACGACGACCGGCTCTCGGCCCATCTGCGAAGCCGCCACGAGGTGGGGGCGATCCTGCGGGCCGCGGCGGCATCGTCATCGTTCGACGTGATCGAGCTGCGGGCCTCGATCGTGATCGGCCCCGGCAGCTTCTCGTTTGACCTGGTGCGGACGCTCGTGGAGCGGCTGCCGGTGATGATCTGCCCGGCGTGGCTCGCCACCCCCACCCAGCCGATCGCGATCGACGACGTGGTCACCTATCTCGCGGCCTCGATCGAGCTTTCGGCCGGCGAATCCAGGATTTTCGAGATCGGGGGGCCGGACGTCGTGAGCTACGGCGCTATCATGCAGGAGTACGCCCGGCAGCGGGGCTTGAGACGGCTCATGATCCCCGTGCCGGTGCTCACGCCGCGGCTGTCGAGCCTGTGGCTGAAACTCGTGGCCCCGAGGTATTCGAAGGTGGGACGGAAACTGATCGACGGCCTCAAGAATCCGACCGTGGTGACGAATCGTGCGACGCTCGAGGCCTTCCCGATCCGGCCGCTCGACCTCGAGCAGGCGGTGGCTGCGGCGATCCGCACCGAAGACGCCGCGTTCGCCGGTCGGCGGTGGGCCGACGAGTTCGAGGCGAGGGTCGCCGACGCCGCGGCATCGAGGCAGCGATATGGTGGCCGGGCGGAGGGGGCGCGGCTCATCGACCACCGCATGGCCGTCGTGTCGGTCGAGCCGGAGCGGGCGTTCGCGGCGATCGAGCGGATCGGTGGCGACCATGGCTGGTATGCCTTCGACTGGCTCTGGCGCCTCCGCGGCTGGATGGACACGCTCATCGGCGGGCCCGGCATGGGCCGCGGCCGACGCGACCCGCAGACACTCGCGGTCGGCGACACGCTCGACTGCTGGAGGGTGGAGGCGTGCGACCCGCCTCGCCGGCTGCGACTCGCCGCGGAGATGAAGATGCCGGGTCGCGGGTGGCTCGAGTTCGAGGTGATCCCGAGGGACGGCGACACGACGATCCACCAGACTGCGATCTTCGATCCGAAGGGACTGGGCGGCCTCGCCTACTGGTATGCGATCTGGCCGTTGCACGAACTGGTCTTCCGCGGCATGCTCGCTGGCATCGCGAAGGCGGCCGTCCGCAGGTGAATCACGTTCCCTCGCCGCACGTCATCGCTTCCGAGGATCGGGCAGCGTCTTCGGCTCGTAGGAATGGTTCCGCTTGCGGATGACCTCGGCCTTCACGATGCGGTCAGGGGCCGCGCCCCCGCCCCGTCTTCCCTCGGTCCGCACGAGCTTGGGCAGCACGTCGAAGCCCTCGATCACGCGGCCGAACACGGTGTGCTTGCCGTCCAAATGCTCTGTGGGGCGGAACGTTAGAAAGAACTGCGATCCCCCGGTGTCCTTCCCGGCGTGGGCCATCGAGAGCGATCCGAGGAAGTGGAGGCGGGCGTCGGCCTTCCCGCATTCGCAGGCGATCGCGTGGCCGGGGCCGCCGGCGCCCGTTCCGGTCGGGTCGCCCCCCTGGGCCATGAAGCCGCCGATCACGCGGTGGAACGGAGTGCCGTCGTAGAAGCCCTTCGACACGAGCTCAATGAAGTTGGCAACCGTGTTCGGGGCCTCGTTCTCGAACAGTTCGACGACGATGTCCCCCTTCGTCGTGGAGATCTTCACGCGGGGCAGGTCGTCGGCCTTCTGCTCCGCCTCCCGCTTCGCCATCTCCTGCTTCACCTTTGGGCGGCTGCGGGCGATCGCCTCGGTGAGGTCAGAGACCCTCTTCTTGTCGGCCCCCGCCTCCGTCGCCTTCGCGAGCCAGGCCTCCGCCTCGTCGAGCTGTGAAACCGCGAGGCAGGCCGTGGCAGCCAGGAGGGAGATGTCGACGCTTCCGGCCTTCGCCCCGTCGAGCAGTTCGGCCAGCTTCAGGGACTTCAGCGGATCGTCGGCGTCGAGCGAGCCGGCGATGACGGCGGTCGCCACCTCGCGGGCCTCGGCATCCTTCGGGGAGACCATCGCCAGGGCCACGGCCGAGGTCTCGAGCGCCTCGCCGAGTGCCTGACCCTTCGCCTGCTCGGCGTCGAACTCGGCCTCGATCTTCGCCTTGTCGCTGCCCGGCTTCTGGTATTCAGCCTGGAGCGTCGTCAGCCGCGCGACGAGGTCCCGCATCGCCTTCGACGCGGCCTCGAACTCCGCCTTCGCCTTTGCGGAATCGATCTTTTCCACCACCTCCGGCCGGGCCTGCGGAGCCGTGGCGGGTTGGGCGAGGGCCGCCTGCGGAACCAGAAGGCAGATCAACGCCGGGAGCAATCGCAGTCGTGTGGATATCATGCAACGGAGTATAGGGCTGCCCGGCAGATTTTGAGAACCGCTCCCGACGAATCGGAATCATGATGAGAAAACCCGCCTCGACAGCCGCGGAGCCGCCCGCGAGTCCGCCCCGGATCGCCGGGGGCGATCTCCGTGGTCGCAAGCTCGCGTTCGCGCCCGGCGGACGGACGCGGCCGATGAAGGATCGGGTTCGCGAGACGCTCTTCGACCTGCTCGGACCGACCGTGAAGGGCTCCCTCGCCATCGACCTCTTCGCCGGTTCCGGCGCGCTGGGCTTCGAGGCGATCAGCCGCGGCGCCGTGAAGGCCATCTTCGTGGAGCGGCATTTTCCGACCGCCGACGCGATCCGCCGATCGGCCCGCGAGTTGGGCGTCGCGGACCGGGCCGACGTCCGCGGTGGCGACTCGCTCGTCTGGGCACGCCGCCTTCCGGAGATCGACCGCTCGCTCCCCTGGCTCGCATTCATCTCCCCGCCGTGGCGTTTCTTCGCCGACGAAGCCGCCGAGCAGGGCCCGCTCCTCGCGGTCATCGCAGCGATCCAGGCGGCCGCGCCTGCCGGCAGCACGATCGTCGTCGAATCGGACGGCTCCTTCGACGCCGCGAAGCTCCCCGCTCCCGCGAGCTGGACCCGCCGCGAAATCCTCCCCGCCGTGCTCCACTTCTGGCGGGCGCCAGTCAAAGGAGACTGACCCGATGGACGTGATCAACCGCCGCGATGCCGTGCCCTTCACCACGAAGGACGGCTCCACGATCCGCGAACTGCTCGCCCACCGCAACTCGTCGATCCGCAAGCAGAGCCTCGCCGAGGCGAGGCTCGCCGTCGGCAGCGCGACCGTGCCCCACCATCACGCCGTCACCGAGGAGATCTACTACATCCTCGAGGGTGTCGCCGAGATGACGCTCGACGGCGAGACCCGCGCCGTGGGCCCGGGCGACGCGATCGCCATCCCGCCGGGCGCCCGTCACACGATCCGCAACACCGGCCCGCAGGAACTCGT
>JBBAVU010000006.1:0-31494 GCA_040397565.1 Pirellulales bacterium
CATGGCAGACCGTGGCGAGCGACAAAGATCGCATTCCCCACGGTGACAACATTCCAAGCGGCCCAAGCGGCGGCAACATTCCGAGCAGTGGCAAGGGCTCGGCTCCGGCAGACCTCGCTTCCCTCTCCCCCAACGAACGGGCGGAGGCCGAGTCGCTCACCGCGCAGATCGCCGATGCCACAAAGGAGATCAAGAAGCTCAAGGACGTGCCGAAGGCCTACATCGGCCAGTTCGCCCAGCCCGGCCCGACGCACCGATTCTTCCGCGGCGATCCGATGGCGGCCCGCGAGACGATCGCCCCGGGCAGCCTGACGAAGCTCGGCGGGGCGATCAGCCTCGACGAGGCGGCCCCCGAGCAGGAGCGACGGAAGCGGCTCGCCGAGTGGATCGCCTCGAAGGACAACCCCCTCACGGCCCGGGTCATCGCCAACCGGCTCTGGCACTACCACTTCGGCACGGGGATCGTCGACACGCCGAGCGATCTCGGCACGAACGGCGGCACCCCGAGCCACCGGCAACTGCTCGACTGGCTGGCGGCAGAGCTCATCTCCGCCGAGTGGCGGCTGAAGCACCTCCACCGGCTCATCGTCACCAGCCGCGCCTACCGGCAGTCGACCGCCGTGCGGCCCGACGGCCTTGCCGCCGACTCCGGCTCACGGCTGCTCTGGCGGTATCCGCCCCGCAGGCTCGAGGCCGAGCCGCTTCGCGACGCAATCCTCGCCGTCAGCGGCGCGCTCAACGAGAAGATGGGGGGCCCCGGCTTCGATCTCTTCGAGCCCAACAAGAATTACGTGAAGGTCTACGCCACGAAGGACACGTTCACCGACGACGACTTCCGCCGCATGGTCTACCAGAGCAAGCCGCGGGCGGAGCTCGACACGTTCTTCGCCGCGTTCGACTGCCCCGACGCCGGCCAGACCCAACCGAAACGGACGGTGAGCACGACGCCGCTGCAGGCGTTGAACATGCTCAACGGCAGCTTCCTCCTCGACCAGGCCGCCCGGTTCGCGCGGCGTGTCGAGAAGGAGGCCGGCTCCGATCCGGAGGACCAGGTCCGCCGTGCGGTGCTCCTCGCCTTCGGCCGCGAGCCCACGGCCGCGGAGACGGCCGCCGCCACTGCGCTCGTCCGCGACCACGGCCTGACGATGCTCTGCCGCAGCCTCTACAACGCCAGCGAATTCATCACGGTGTACTGACCCGCCCCCGGATCCGAGCCATGCACCACAATCTTTCCCACGCCGGCCGCCGACTGCTCGACCGCCGCGAGTTCCTTCGGTGGGGCGGCACGGGGCTCGGCGGCATCGCGCTCGCCGCGCTTCTGCACGAGGGGCGGCTTCTCGCTGCCGGGCCGCCGATCCGGCCGGCGATCGACCCGTCCCAGCCGTTCGCCCCCCGGCCGCCACACTTCGCCCCGAAGGCGAAGAACGTGCTGATGATCTTCTGCTCGGGCGCGATCTCGCACGTGGACACGTTCGACTACAAGCCCGAGCTCGTCAGGCTCCACGACACGCCGATGCCGACGCCGGGCGGCGAGAAGCTGATCACATTCCAGGGCGAGCAGGGCAACCTCATCAAGCCGCTCTGGGAGTTCAAGCCGCGGGGGCAGAGCGGCACGATGACGAGCGACCTGTTGCCCATGCTGGGCGACCTGGCCGACGAGATGTGCTTCATCCACTCGATGACGGCGAAGAGCAACACCCACGGACCGGCCGAGACCCAGATGTCCACCGGCTTCACGCTCGACGGCTTCCCGAGCATCGGGGCGTGGGTCACCTACGCGCTCGGCAGCGAGTGTCGCGACCTGCCGGCCTTCGTGGCGATTCCCGATCCCCGCGGCGGCCCGCAGATCGGCCCGCGGCAGTGGCAGAGCGCCTTCCTGCCGGCGGTGTTCCAGGGCACCTCCTTCAACGCCGACAGGCCGATCCCGAACTTGTTTCGACCCGGCACGATCTCCGAGGAGGCCGATGCGGCGAGCCGGGATTTTCTGAGGAGGCTCAACGAGGACCACCTCGCCCGGCATCCCGGCGACACCGACCTCGCGGCGCGGATCTCCGCCTACGAGCTGGCCGCGAAGATGCAGCTCTCGGCGCCGCGGATCGCCGACCTCTCCGACGAGTCGGCCGAGACCCTGAAGCTCTACGGTGCCGACGACACCCAGAACTCGCTCAAGGCCCGTTTCGCCCGCAACTGCATCCTCGCCCGCCGGCTCGTCGAGCGGGGCGTTCGGTTCGTGCAGCTCTTCAACGGCGCCTACGCGATGGGCGAGGGCGTCGGCAATTGGGACGGCCACAAGACGATCGTGAAGCAGTATTCCGTCCACGGGCCGATCCTCGACCAGCCGGTGGCCGGGCTGCTCCGCGATCTCAAGAGCCGCGGCCTCCTGGCCGACACGCTCGTGGCGTTCGTCACCGAGTTCGGCCGGATGCCCACGTTCCAGAAGGGGGCCAACGGCCGCGACCACAATCCTGCCGGCTTCACGGTCTGGCTCGCCGGCGCCGGCGTCAAGCGGGCCTTCCACCACGGCGAAACCGACGAGTTCGGCTACAAGGCCGTGAAGGACGTGGCGACGATCTACGACCTCCACGCCACGATCCTCCACCTCCTCGGCCTCGACCACACGCGGCTCTCCTTCTACAACAACGGCATCGAGCGACGCCTCACCGACGTCCACGGCCACGTGATCGAGCCAATCCTCACTTGAACAAGCCCGCTTCGATCGACTGCATCATCTACGGCACGTGCGTCGCCGACATCCTCGTGCGGCCCGTGCCCCTCTCCACGGCCATCGGCGGCGGCAGGCTGCTCCACGTCGAGCCGATCCAGGCCACAACCGGCGGAATCGTCTGCAACACCGGGATCGCGATGCGGAGGCTCGGGATGAAGGTCGCCGCGGCGGGCCTCGTCGGCCACGACCCGTGGGGCGAGCTCATCCGCGGGCGGCTCTCCGCCGAGGGGATCGACACGATTGCGGTCGAGTCGCACGCGACGCTTGCCACGAGCACGACCGCCGTGCTCATCGACCCGTCGGGGGAGCGGAGCTTCGCCCACCACGTCGGCGCGCCCGCCGCCATCGACGCGGCCTACCTCGAGCGATCCGCGCCGCACGCCGCGAATGCCCGTGCCGCGATCGTCGGCTACTTCGGGCTGCTCCCCGGGCTCGAGCCCGAGCTTCGCCGGGGCCTCGCGGCGCTTCACGCGGCCGGCTGCATGGTGGCCCTCGAGACCGCTGGCTCCGGCGGCTCGCTCGACGAGCTCTCCCCCGCCCTGCCCCTCGTCGATCTCTTCGTGCCGAGCCTCGACGAGGCGGCGCATCAGGCGGGCACCGACGATCCGCGGGCGATCCTCGCCTGTTACCGCAGCCACGGCGCCGCAGGGATCGTGGGCGTGAAGCTCGGCACCCGCGGCACGCTCCTGAGCCCGAAGCCCGGCGAGTTGCTCGAGATCCCATGCGTCACCGCGCCGGGACCGGTCGCCGACACGACCGGCGCCGGAGACTCGTTCCTCGCGGGGCTGATCACCGGGATCCTCCGCGGCATGCCGCTCCGCGAGGCGGGGCTGCTCGGCAGCGCGACGGCCGCCTGCTGCGTCACCGGCATCGGCGCCACCGCCGGCCTGCGGTCGTTCGAGGACACGCTCGCTCTTCTCGGCCACAAGACTGCCGGGTGAGAAGGCCCACCGGGTGAAAAGGCTCACACGGCGATCGCATCGCCCGGCCGGGACCGGCTCATGCCGAACGCCTCGAGCTTCGATCGCAGCTGCTCCGCGAGGGCCCGCCGCGAGGTCCGCTGCTCGTCGGTTGCCGGCAGCCGTGACTGGCCCATCGCGAAGCCGCGCAGGCCCGCGGCGATCCGGAAACCCTCCGGGAAGTCGGCGCCGTAAATCATCGGGTCGAAGAGTTCGGTCATCACGGCCTGGAGCCGGTTGGCATGGGCGAGGTTCCCGGCCTTGGTGGCGTCGTAGACCGCACGCGTGAGTTCCGGAGCGACGGTGCTCGTGGCATTCGTGCCACCGTCGCAGCCGATGGCGAGCATGGGAACGAGCGCCGGATCCCAGCCGGTGAGGAAGTAAAAGTCGGGACGGATCGGCCGCACCGCGGCGATGAGACGGCCCACGTGCGAGATGTCGCCGCTCGAATCCTTGATGCCGACGATCCGGGGAAACTCCTCCGCGAGCCGCCGCACCGTGGCGATCTCGATCGGCGAGGCGAGCATCGGGATGTTGTAGAGCGTGATGTCGATCGGCGAATGCCTCGCGATCTCGCGAAAGTAGGCGTAGATGCTCTCCTGGGAGAGCTTGTAGTAGTAGGGGGAGACGATCGCGACGGCGGCCGCCCCGGCCTCCTTTGCGTGCTCGCAGGCCCGGATCGTCTCGGCGGCCGTTCCCTCCGCGGCCCCCGCCACGACGGGCACGCGGCCCCCGGCCGCCCCGCAGACGACCTCGACGATCCGCCGCCTTTCCTCGGGCGTGAAGCGGAGAAACTCACCCGTCGAGCCATTCGGGTAGAGGCCGTGGATGCCGCGATCGACGAGCCACGAAACGTATCGCGCAAGCTCCTCCTCGTGGATGTTGCCGCGGTCGTCGAGCGGCACCATGTGGGGGGCGAGAATGCCGGAAATCATGCTTCGGGCTCCTGCGTGGAAAGGTCGCCGAGCCGGGCAGGATACCGCCCACGCTTGCGACGACCAACCTCGCCGCCGCTACCGGCCGCGCAGGAGAATCACGGCCCGGCGGCCGTCGGTCGAGTACGGGTCGCCCGTGAGATTCCGCCGCGGATGGGCCGGCCCGCAGGCCCCGACGCCGCCGACGTAGCCCGCCGCGGCGACCCTCCCTGCGATCATGAGATCCTCGATCACGTAGTCCCGCGACTCGTCGACGTCGGGGTCGATCCGGTGGGTCGTCAGGTTCCAGGCCTTCGTCGTGAACCTCACGCCGATGTCGCGGCTCACCTGCCCGACCCACACCGGCCGCCTCGCGAACTCGAGCGGCGTGAGCCACAGACGCAGGTGGATCCGCTCGTTGATCGACCTGCGGGTCCGCTGCAGGGCGATGTCCTGCTCCCTGCCGAAGAGGTGGAGCGGGCTCACGGGAGAATACCGGTAGTTCGAGCCGAGGAGGAACGCCCGCACGGTCTTCCAGCAGGTGCCGGGCGTGATCGACTCGCTCTCGTCCCACCGCGCGGCGAAGGCCGAGAGAAGCATTTCGAAGTCGCCGATCACGACGAGGTTCACGGGGTCGCCGCCGTGGGTGCCCTTCGCGTTCGTCGTCGCCACGGGCATCGCCTCGAGCTTCTCGACGAGCGATTCGAGCGGGCACGCCTCGACGGCGCCGGCCGGGCGGATCAGGGAAAAGTCGCGGTCGAGATAGTCGGCGGCGATCCCCGGCACGCTCACGGCGAACTCGAAGCCGATCGCCTCCGATTCCTCACCACCGTGGGCCGCGTGCGCGCCGCCGCCGGGCAGCGCCCGCTCGATGCTCTCGCGGATGCTTCCCATCGGCACGAGCCTCACGCGGACCGCCTTCGTCCCGAGGTCGAGCGTCGTGAAGGCGAACCCCTCGGCGGTCGAACCTGCGTCGATCGGCCCCAGCCGGAACCCGCGGCGCCGGAACACCTGGTCCATCCGGCCGTTGGCGAGCCACGCCGTCACGAGCTTCAAGGGCGCCAGGAGCAGCACGGGCAGAAACAGCCAGCCGATCGCCCCGAACGCCGACAGACGCCGCAGGAACGAGAAGTGGTTCGCGCCCGCCGCCTCGAGGGGCGTGAAGTACCGCGGGTCGAGACCCACCATCTGCAGCCGCAGGCTTCCAGCCGAGCGGTTCTCGATCCGGAGGAACACCGGCTGGATGCCCCGCCGCGCGAGATCGACGCCGAACAGCCGACGCCCCTCCTCCGCCGACAGCACGGCCACGCCGGCCCGCGCCCGCGGCTCCTCCTGCCACTGGAGCCGCTCCCGAAACCCGTCGTAGGACTCGTCGGGCGAGTACGGCGTCACGAACAGCCGCGCTAGCGTCGATCCGATCCCCTTCAGGGAACCGATGCCGGCGACACGGAACGAATTCATGAGTCCCCGTGACGTCATCGATGGCTCCCGTCGTCCCCGGCGACGCAGGCCGCGACGACGAGGTCTCCCGTGACGTTGAGCACGGTGCGGCACATGTCGAGAAGCCGGTCGACGCCGAGGATGAGACCGATTCCCTCCGCGGGCACGCCGACCGATTGGGCGATGACGGCCACAAGAGGCAGCGATCCGCCCGGCACCCCGGCCGTTCCGATCCCCGCCAGCATCGACATGAGCACGACCTGGACCTGCTGGCCGGCCGTGAGGGATACGCCGTACACCTGGGCCAGGAACAACACGACCACGCCCTCGAACAGCGCCGTCCCGTTCTGGTTGCCGGTCGCCCCCACCGTGAGCACGAAACGCGATGCGTCCCGGCGAAGGCCGAGATCGTGCTCAGCCACCCTCAGTGCGGTCGGGAGCGTGGCGTTCGACGAAGAGGTCCCGAACGCCATCTGCATCGCCTCCGCCGAACGCCGGAAGAAATCGAGCGGTCGAAAGCGGCTCATGGTCCGAAGGACCGTGGGATAGACGAGTAGGAGCTGGATGGCGAACCCCGCGAGCACCGTGAAGGCGAACCAAAAGAGCGACACGAGCGCATCGAGGCCGAGCCGGGCGACCGTGGCGAACACGAGGCAGCCCGCGCCGAGCGGGGCGAAGGCCATTCCCCAGCCGATCACCGTCATGGCCACCGTGTTCCACGCCTCGAGCCACCCCACGAGCGGGCGGCATTCGACGGGGCGGGCCGCCATCGCCGCCCCGAGCAAGAGTGAGAACACCATCACCGCGAGCATGCCGTTGCCCTTCGAACTGCCGTCGATCGCGCCCACCATCTCCTGCAGCGGATTCTGCGGGATCATGTCGACGACGATATCGCGAAGCTTTTTCATGCCAGTCGCCTGCACGAGCACGCGGCCCGTTTCGGCTGCGACGGGTTCGCCACCGGCGTCGACGCGCGCCGCCGCGAGCGGTTCGCCGGGCCGGATGAGGTTCACGAGCCCGATGCCGACGAGCACGGCCGATCCGGACAGCACGATCGTGACGCCGAGCGTGGCCAGCCCGAGACGGCCGAGCTTGCCGAGGTCGCCTATCTCTGCGACGGCCAGCGCCAGCGCCGAAACGACGAGCGGCACCACCATCACGAAGAGCAGCCGCAGAAACAGGTTGCCGACGACCTCGGCCGCAGCAACCGACGTGTCCACGACCGCCGTGCCCGATCCGAATCGATTTGCCACCAGGCCGCAGATCACGCCGACGAGCAGGCCGACGAACAGCCGGCGGGAGCCCGACGGCCGATGGCCGCCCCCGTCCGCCGGCGGCTGCGCTGATGGTTGGGCGTCTGTTTTCACGGTCACCATCTCCAATCGAAGTTACAGCAGAAGGGCGAGCCGCTGCCAGGCCGTCCAGAGGCCGACCGCCACGAGGCCGGCCGACGAGATCCAGAGCAATCCGTCCCACGCCTTCGAGGGCACGAGCCGGCGATCGACCGCGTCGTATCGCAGGAAGAGCACCGCCACGCCGAGCGCGGCCAGCATGATCGCCTGGGCGGCGCCGCTCGCGAGCACCATGCCGACCGGCTCGCGGATCACGAGCGCGAGCACGAGCGCCACGAGCGGCCAGGCACAGGCGATCCGCCTCGTCCAGGTGCGTCGCGACGCCTCGTCGCCCGGCAGGAGACCCGCGAGCACGAGCCCGTCGCCGATGATCCGGGAATTCCCATCGGCGACCGCGAAGAGCGTGGAATAGAGCACGGCGAATGCTCCGACGAGAAATACGTCGTCCGCCCAGCCGCCGAAGACGGGGAGATACATCGCTCCCAGCGACCGCACCATCTCGTCGCCGGCCGGCCGCAGCCCGAGCCGGCCGAGCGTGGCCGCGCCCAGCAGATAGAAGGCGACCGTCACGGTCGTGTAGACGATCATCGACATCCAGGCATCAAACTGGAGGACGCGGATCCAGCCCCTGGCCCGGTCGGCCCACGCCTGCGAATCATCCCGCGGCCCCACGGCGCGGCCGTAGCCCTTCTCCAGGCACCAGTAGGGGTAGATCATGAGTTCTCCCGCCGCCACGCCGATGATCCCGAAGGTGGCAAGCGCCGTCACGAGCGGCGAGCGGTCGCCCACCGCGGGCGGGATCGACGGCACGAGTCCGCTTGCCAGCTCCGTGGATGAGATCGCCCAGGCCGGATCGAACTGGAGCATGACGACGGCCAGGAGCGTCACCGCCACGAACGCCGCCACGAGCACGAGCGACACCCGCTCGATCGTCCGGTAGCGGCCGACGGCGAGGAGCGCCGACGTGACGATCGCCGTGACGACGGCCCAGGCAGTTTCATCGGCGGGCTTCACGAGCGTCTTCGCCTCGGACTCCAGCTGCGTGAATGTCACGTGCAGCGCATCGGCCTTGGCCGCATCGCCGCCGCGACGGGCCGCCGCCTCGGCGATCCGCGTCGCGGCCGCCTCGTCGTGCACGCGGTTCCACTCGCGGCCCTCCTGCGTGAACGGGACCCCGGCGGCGAGCGTCTGGGCGACACCGATGAGGATGCCCCCCTGCTGCACGACGACGAGCAGCACCATCGCGACCCAGCCCCAGTAGATCCAGCCCCGGCCGGCGAACCGCGGTCCCGGCACCGCGTCGAAGGTCACCAGCGGCGTGCGGCCCCGCACGAGCGTCGCACGGCCGATCTCGACCTGCGCCGCCACCTTGATCGCGCAGCCGATCACGATCAGCCAGAGCAGGACGAACCCCGCCTCGGCCCCGACGGTCGTGGTGGCGATGAGCTCCCCCGAGCCGACGATGGCGCTTGCGAGGATGATCCCCGGCCCGAGGCAGGCGAGGGTCTCGAGGAGCGTCCGCGGCGGCTCACGGGGGATGTTTGGCATCGCCGTAACGATACCCGCTCATCACCGGCCGCAGGCAAAAGAATGCCGACGATGAAACTCGGGATTCCGGCGTTCGCGCGTCGGGGAGAATTTCGCTACGATCCCGGGCATGGAGACCCCACGGCTCGCCATCACCCGCCGCTGGGCCGACACAAACCGGCTCATCGTCAACGATATCGTCTGGCTCTCCCGAGCGGTGCCCGCGTTTCCGGTCGAGCGGGCGTTCGACCTCGCGGCGGTCGACCGGCTGCGGCGGGAGTGCGGCACGCGGATCGGCTGGGCGGCATTGTTCGTGAAGGCCTACGCGATCGTCGCCCGCGAGATGCCGGTGCTTCGCAGCTGGTACGTCCCGGGCATCATTCCGCGGATCGCCACGAGCTCCGAAAGCGTGGCGAGCGTCTCGATCAGCCGCGAGGTGGACGGACGCGACGCCCTCTTCTGGGCCCGCTTCCGCAGCCCCGACCGGATGCCGCTCGAGAAGCTCCAGGCGGCGATCGCGCGCCACCAGACCGAGGCGATCGAGGATCTCTTCAAGCGGCAGTACGAGTTGGGACTCCTTCCGAAGTGGATGCGTCGGCTCGTCCTGCGGTGGAACCGCGACTCCGGCGGCACGAAGCGGCCGACCCGCCTGGGCACCTTCAGCCTCTCCACGCTCGCCGGCCTCGGTGCCTTGAACCGCATGCATCCCAGCCCTCTGACGACCAGCCTCGCCTACGGCCCGCTCGACGACGCCGGCCGCTGCCTCGTGACGCTCCTGTGCGACCACCGCGTGCTCGACGGCGTGCCGGCCGCCAGGGCCCTCAACCGGCTCGAGCAGGTGATCCATGGCGAGATCATGGCCGAGCTCGAGGAGCTACGGCGGTCGGCAGCCGCGGCATAGGACGGTATCCTGACGGACGCCCCTGGAGGTGTTCCGATGGGATATTTCGCTCGATCTCGAGTCCTGCTCGCCGTCGCCGCGTTGGCGTACACGTCCCTGCGGGCCGACGAGTGGCCCGCGTGGCGAGGGCCCGATGGCAGCGGACACGCCGCCGATGCCCGCGACCTGCCCGTCACGTGGAGCGAGACGGAGAACATCGCCTGGAAGACGGCCCTGCCCGGCCGCGGATGGTCGTCGCCCGTGATCGCGGGAGACCGCATCTGGATGACGACGGCGATCGAGCGGCAGGCGACGGCCGATGAGCGGGCGAAGCGGCTCGAAGGGGTCAAGAACCCCGGACCGCTTGCCGTCGTCAATTCGGTGAGCCTGCGGGCGATCTGCGTCGACCGCGCGACGGGCAGGCTCCTCCACGACGTCGAACTGTTTGGCGTGGACGACCCGCAGCCGATTCACTCGCTCAACTCCTACGCCTCTCCCTCGCCCGTGCTCGCCGCCGGGCGTCTCTACTGCCACTTCGGTGACCACGGCACCGCCTGTGTGGACACGGCCTCGGCGAAGGTCCTCTGGGCCAATCGCGAGCTTCGGCTCGACCACGTCAACGGCCCGGGCAGCACGCCGATCCTGCGGGGCAACCTGCTCGTCGTCCATTGCGACGGCAGCGACACCCAGTCGATCGCGGCGCTCGACACGGCGACGGGCAAGGTCGCCTGGAGGACGCCCCGCAGCGGCACGCTTCGCGACGACCCCGATCTCAAGAAGGCCTACGGCACGCCGCTTTTGATCGAGCTGGACGGCCGGGAGCTGCTCGTCTCCCCCGCGGCCGACTGGCTCTACGCCTACGACCCAGCGACTGGTCGCGAGCTCTGGAAGGCGGAGTACGGCGTGCTCGGCTTCTCGATCGTGCCGAAGCCGGTGGCCGCCCACGACCTCGTCTTCACGAGCACGAGCTTCATGCAGCCGGAGATCCTCGCCTGGAAGCTCACGGGGACCGGCTCGCCGCCGTCGATCGTCTGGCGGCAGAAGCGAGGCGCGCCCACGATGTCGTCGCTGCTCGTCGTCGGTGACGAGCTCTACGCCGTGACCGACCGCGGCATCGCGAGCTGCTTCGACGCCCGAACCGGCGAACCGCGCTGGACCGAGCGGCTCGGCGGCAACTTCTCCTCCTCGCCGGTCTTCGCCGACGGCCGAATCTACGTCGCGAATCGCGAAGGGGAGACGTTCGTGCTGCGGCCGGGCCGGTCGTACGAACTGCTGGCGACGAACCGGCTCGAAGGCCAGATCATGGCGACGCCCGTGCCGCTCGGCCGTGCGATCTACCTCAGGACCGACCGGGCGATCTACCGGATCGAGAAGCCGCGGATCGAGAAGCCACAGTAGGCGGTCGATCGCGGATCAGGCGGCCTTCTTCGGAAAGACGGCAGGCCCCGCGGCCGCGGCGTCGCCGACGACGTGGAGCGTCTGCGTGGGGAAGGCGAACTCGCAGCCCTCATCCGCCACGATGCCCATGACCGCAAGCAGAATTTCCTGCTGCACGTCGAGGAAGATCGCTCCCTCGCTCGTGAGCACGTGGCCAACGACCTCGATTTCGAGTGCCGACGCCCCGTAGCCGACGAGTTGCACCTCGATCGGCTCGTTGGCCACCCTCGGATGCGAGAGCATCATCTGGTGGATGCGGTCGACGACGGCGCGGATCTGCGAGGCCGAGGCGTCGTAGGTGAGGCCGACTTTATGCCGGAACAGGGTTCGATCGCGGCGGGTGTAGTTCACGAGCCGCAGCTTCGCGAACTCGGCGTTGGGGATCGAGATGAGCGTGCGGTCGACGCCGCGGATCCGCGTGCTCCGCAGGCCGATCTGCTCGACCGTGCCCTGCAGCTCGCCAAACTGGCAGGCGTCGCCGATCCGCACCGGCTTGTCGATGAAGAGCACGACGCCGGCGATGAGGTTTTCGACCGTGTACTGTGCCGCGAGCGCCACGGCCAGACCGCTCACGCTCAAGCCCGCGATGAGCGGCGTGACCGAGATGCCCATCGAGTTGGCGCCGACGATGAGCAGCCATGCGACGGCCACGAACGTCGACACCTGGCAGGCGAGCCGCACGAGCTGGCCGTCGATCCCCTCCGGCCGCAGACGTTTGGCGCGGATGACGACCTCGGCGGCCCCCCGAATCATGGCCACGACGCCGAAGATCACCCCGGCGAACATGAGCACCTTCAGCGCGATCTTCGTCGTGTAGAGCGTCTCGCCAGTGAATCGGACCTGCCAGGTGAGGGCGTAATCGAGCAGGAGCGAGGCCCCGATCGCCGCCAGCGGAAACACGAACGCGGCGGCATGCCGCACGGGGTGGTGCTCGTCGACGTCCAGGACCGCCCGCCTCGAAATTCCGCGGGCGATGGCCAGCAGCACGATCGTCGCCACAACGAGGATCGCCGCGGTGGCCCACTGCCAGACCGTCTCGCCGAAAACGACTGTGTGCGCCCAGGCTGGCAGCTGCCGCACGAAGGCGTCGGGGATCATCCAGCCACCGCGGGTCGCGAACACGAGATGCAAGCCGGGGCTGCCGGCGGTCGGCTTGTAGGGGAGCTTCTGCACCCGCTCGAAGAACTCGACCGCGCGGGCCACCGTCTCCTTGTCGAACAGATACTCCCCTTCCCTCGGCCCCTCGGCGATCCGTGCGAGCGTGACTTCGGTTCCTGGAACCCTCCACCGCCTCGGAGGATTGCTCGCGACATTCTCGTCGCCGGGCACCTCGCCGCCGACGGGCAGCTCGATCCGGTCGAAGACCTCCTTGAGGCAGACGGCCGCCTCGCGGCCTTTCGACATGGCGAGCGACGGAGCGATGTCGCTCAGGTCGAGGCAGGCGACCGCCCGCTTCGCGAGCACCTGCGAATCCTCGTGCCGGATCGAGCCTGTCTCGCGGTAGATGACGTGGAGCCGGTCGACCGCGTCGCAGAAGCTGCGGAGCGTGTCGCGTGGGCTCGTCGTATCAGCAGGCGCGAGGATGCCGGCGACGGTGTCCCGCTGCGGCGACTCCGCAGGAAGATCGGCATTGGCGACGCGGACCGCGACGACGCACGCCAACGCCGCGAAGAAACACGTCGTCCGGGAATTCCTCTGGATCAATGCCGTCTCCTTCGCCTCGGACCTCGTCGATCGTGCACCGCCGCTCACCGCCACTGTGACGGCGGCTGCTGCTGCCGCTGCTGCTCGATGAGCTGCGCGGCCTTGATCGCCCGTGATTCCACCTCGCGTCCGACCTCGACGGCCCGGTCGCGGTTGAACGAGAACTGCGGCATGCCGTTCACAAAATTGACCGAGAGCACGCCCAGCCCGATCAGGACCGGCACGGCGATGATCGCGAGTGTCGCCCCCCATCGGCTCGAGAGGACGCCCTGGACGGGTGCCGGCATTCCCATGGTGGCGAGGCCGACGGCCTGCTGGGCGTAGGTCTTTTTCTTCTTTTTTGCCATGATGACTTCACTCCTGGAAGGGTTGATCGGTCGTGTGGTTCAGGCCCGGCCTGATCGGAAGGCCCGATGTGTGCCGGATCGGCCGGGAGAAGTAGCGATCTGAGCCCCTCCGGGCAACGTCATTCCATCCTCCGCATCTTGCCCCCCTGCCCTGCCTGCGAGGCTTCCCGACCATGCTGAAAACCACCCCATCGCAGCCGACGAGAATCGGGTTCGTCGGCACCGGCATCATGGGCTCGAGCATGGCCGGCCACCTTCTCGCGGCAGGCCACGATCTCCACGTGCACAGCCGCACCCGGGCGAAGGCCCTGCCGCTCATCGAACGGGGCGCCGCGTGGCACGACACGCCCGGGGGCGTGGCGACGGCGAGCGAAATCGTGATCACGATGCTTGGCCTGCCGACCGACGTCGAGGAGGTCTACTTCGGCGGCCCCCGACAGGATCCGGCCGACGAGTCGCTATTGCGACGGGCCCGCCCAGGCACGCTCTTCATCGACATGACCACCTCCAGCCCGACGCTTGCCGCCCGGATCGCCGAGGCGGCTGCGGCCCGCGGGCTCGCCGCGATCGACGCCCCCGTCTCGGGAGGCGACGTCGGGGCCAAGAGGGCCACGCTCGTCATCATGGCGGGCGGCGAACGGGCGGCCTTCGATCGGGCGAGGCCGATCCTCGAGCGGATGGGGTCGTCGATCACGCTCCTGGGCGCCGCGGGCGCCGGACAGCGATGCAAGCTCGCCAACCAGGTGGCGGTGGCGGTCGGGATGGTGGCCTGGTGCGAGGCGCTCGCCCACGCCAGGGCCGGCGGCCTCGATCCGGATGCCGTGCAGCGGGTGATCGCCGGAGGGGCGGCGGGCAGCTGGGCCCTCACGAATCTCGCCCCCCGCGCCCTCGCCGGCGACTTCGCACCGGGATTCCTGGTCCGGCACCTGCTCAAGGACATCGCGATCGCGAGGCAATGCGCCGCCGAGGCCGGCCTCGATCTGCCGGGGCTCGCGACCGCCGAGCGGCTCTACCAACTCGTGGCCGCCGGCGGGCACGCCGATTCCGGCACGCAGGCGCTCTACACGATCTACCGGTAACCGCCCCCCTTGTAGCCGCAGATTGGCAATCTGCGGACTCCGTGCCACCACGGGGTGCAGACTGCCAGTCTGCACCTACAGCCGGACAAATCCACCTGCAGGGAATCTGCGCCCCGGCGTGCGTAGAATCGATCATGAAAGCCGTTCGCTTCTTCGACAATCTCTGGGATGACTACGTCGCGATTGCGCCGCAGGCGGCACGGATCCGCGAGGCCTTTCTCGGCCGCGGCGAGCGGGTCGTGAACGACCACGTCGCCTTCCGTACGCTCGCGGCGGGTCCGCTCGGACTCGAGCGGCTCGAGGGGCACCTCCTCGACCTGGGCTACCGTCGCTACGAGCGCTACGACTTTCCCGACAAGAAGCTCCGCGCCTGGGGCTACCTGCCGGGCGATCGCCACGACGCCCCCCTGCCCCGCGTGTTCCTCTCGGAGCTGCTCGTGGACGAGCTTTCACCGGAGGCTGCGGCGATCCTGCGTCGGCTTGCCGAGTCGGTCGATCCCGCCCGGGTGGATTCGCCCGACGTGCTCTGGGCAGGCCGGCCCTGGGAGCCGGTGTCGTGGGAGGAATACCGGTTGCTCGAACAGGAGAGCGAGTATGCCGCATGGGTCGCGGCGCTCGGCTTCCACGCCAATCACTTCACGATCAGCGTCAACCACCTCGCGTCACTCGACTCGCTGGCGGCGGTGCTCGACTTCGTCGAGTCGCTCGGCTTCCCGATCAACGAGACCGGCGGCCGCGTGAAGGGCTCCCCCGGGGTGCTGCTGGAGCAGGGCTCCACGCTCGCCGACCGGATGCCGGTCGAATTCGCGGGCGGCGGTCGCCACGTCGTGCCCACCTGCTACTACGAATTCGCGAAGCGGTACCCGGATGCCGACGGCCGGCTCTTCGACGGGTTCGTGCCGGCGAGCGCCACGCGAATCTTCAGCTCCACCGACCGCACCCTCGCCGAGAAGGCGGCGTCGTCATGAACGACTCCGAGGTGACGCATGAACGCACGCCACTCCGTCGCGATCCTGGGTGCCGGCAAGATCGGCCGGGGCATCGCCCGCCTGCTCGAGAAGAGCGGCCACTACGACGTCGTCGTCGCTGACGCCTCGGCCGAGGCCCTCGCGCATCTCGCCGCCGAGACGCCCGTCGCCACCAGGGCGATCGACGTCCGCGACACCGCCGCGGTCGCATCCCTGCTCTCCGATCGCCAGTCGGTCGTCTCCGCGTGCCCCTTCGACTGCAACACGGCGATCGCCCAGGCGGCCCTCCACGCCGGCGCGAGCTACTTCGACCTCACGGAGGACGTCGCCACGACGGCCGCCATCCGGCTCGTCGCCGCCGACGCGATCGAGGGGCAGGTGTTCATGCCGCAGTGCGGCCTCGCCCCCGGCTACATCGGCATCCTCGCCCGCGACCTCTGCCGGCGGTTCGAACGGCTCGAGCGGGTGACGATGCGGGTGGGGGCGCTTCCGCTCTACCCGACGAACATGCTGAAGTACAACCTCACCTGGTCGACCGATGGCCTCATCAACGAGTACTGCAATCCCTGCGAGGCGATCCGCGACCGCCGCCGCGTGCTCCTCGAGCCGCTCGAAGGGCTCGAGCACTTCGCACTCGACGGCGTGGACTACGAGGCCTTCAACACCTCCGGCGGCCTGGGCACGCTCTGCGAGACGCTCGAGGGGGAGGTGGTGGACCTCGACTACAAGACGGTTCGGTACGACGGCCACCGTTACCTCATGGCCTTCCTCCTTCGCGGCCTGCAGTTTTCCGAGCGACGGTCGATGCTCAAGGAGGTGATGGAGGCGGCGATACCCTGCACCCACCAGGACGTGGTGCTCGCCTTCTGCACGGTCACCGGCTGGCGGCAGGGCCGCTACGAGCAGATCAGCGACGCCAGGAAAATTTACCACGGCGAGATCCACGGCCTGCCGGCGAGCTCCATCCAGATCACGACCGCCTCGAGCCTCTGCACCGTGCTCGATCTGCACCGCCACGGCCGGCTCGCCCAGGGCCTGCCGGAACAGCGGGGCTTCGTGCGGCAGGAGGACGTCCGGCTCGACGACTTTCTCGACAACCCCTTCGCGGAGCCCTTCGCCGCCGCGACGCCCGTCCGCACGCCCGTGCCCCGTCGCCTGGAAGCCACCGCATGATCGCGATATCCACCCGCTCATCCGACCCGATCCCCGCCTCCGCGAGGGCCCTGTTGCCGACGACCTGCGGCGCGGGCGTGCACCCCGGCATCGCGATCGGCCCGCGGTTCTCCCGCGGCCAGGGCCCCACCGCCCAGCGTTCGAGCCCGATCGACGGCCTGCCGCTCTCGACGAGCGGCACCGCCACGGCCGACGACGTCGCCCGATGTGTCGACGCAGCCGACGAGGCGTTTCGGAGATGGCGGTGCGTGCCGGCGCCGCGGCGGGGAGAATTCGTGCGGCGGATCGGCGACCTCGTACGCCGCGAGAAGCAATCCCTCGCCGCGATCGTCACGCTCGAGACCGGCAAGATCCGGACCGAGGCGGAGGGGGAGATCCAGGAGTGGATCGACATCTGCGACTTCGCGGTCGGCCTCTCCCGGCAGCTCCACGGGCTCACGATCGCGAGCGAGCGGCCCGATCACCGGCTCATGGAGCAGTGGCACCCGCTCGGCCCCGTGGGCGTGATCACGGCCTTCAACTTTCCCGCGGCCGTCTGGGCCTGGAACGCGATGCTCGGACTCGTCTGCGGCGACACGGTCGTCTGGAAGCCGTCGCCGCAGACGCCCCTGACGACGCTCGCCTGCCACGGCCTCGTGGTGGAAGCGGCGAGGGATTTCCCGGAGGTGCCCGAAGCGGTCTCCACCGTCTGTCTCGGCGGGGCCGATGCGGCGATGGCGGTCGCGGGCGACCGCAGGCTGCCGCTCGTCTCGGCGACCGGCTCGGTGGCGATGGGCCGCACAATCGCAACGGTGGTCGCGGGCCGGCTCGGCCGCAGCCTGCTCGAACTCGGCGGCAACGCCGGATTGATCGTCGCGGCGTCAGCCGATCTCGAGCTGGCCGTGCGGGCGATCCTGTTTTCGGCCGTGGGCACCTGCGGTCAGCGGTGCACGAGCCTGCGGCGGCTGATCGTCCACGAGCGCGTCGTCGATCCGCTCGTCGAGCGGCTGGCAATGGCCTACGCCTCGCTCCCGATCGGCGACCCCCGCGATCCGAAGACGCTCGTCGGGCCGCTCGTGTCGCAGGAGGCCCGCGGCCGGATGGAGCAGGCGATCGCCCGGGCCGAAGCGGAGGGCGGCCGGATCGTCTGCGGCGGCGGGCGGGTCGGGGAAGGCGTGCCCGGCGGCGCGTATGTGACGCCGGCGATCATCCGCATGCCGTCACAGACGCCGATCATGCACGAGGAGACGTTCGCACCGATTCTCTACGTCGTCGCCTGCGGATCGCTCGACGAGGCGATCGCGATGAACAATGCCGTGCCGCAGGGGCTCTCCTCCGCGATCTTCACGGGCGACGTGCGGGAGGCGGGCCGGTTCCTCGGGCCCGCGGGGAGCGACTGCGGCATCGCCAACGTCAACATCGGCACGAGCGGCGCCGAGATCGGCGGCGCCTTCGGCGGGGAGAAGGAAACCGGCGGCGGACGCGAGTCGGGCTCCGACGCCTGGAAGAACTACATGCGGCGGGCGACCAACACGATCAACTACGGCTCGTCGCTCCCGCTCGCCCAGGGCGTGCGGTTCTGACGCGGCCGGTTCGAGCCGCAGCGCGTATGAACGACGGCCGCCGCCTCATCCCTCGGGCCTGATGTAGCGGCGGGTCGGGAGGAACGCCGCCACGGGCAGGAAACAGACCGCGGCGGCGAGCATGGCCCCGGCGAAGAGCAGGTAATAGGTCGTGCCGGTGACGAGCGGCGTGCCATCGGTCGCGGTGGTGAGCCAATTGACCGCCGCGGCGAGCAGGTTTCCCGCCGAGACGCTCAGGAGATAGAGCCCCATCACGAGGCTCTTGAGCGCGAGCGGCGCCTGCGTGTAGGAAAATTCCAGGCAGGTCACGCTCACCATGATCTCCGCGGCCGTGAGCACGGCGTAGGCGGCGATCTGCCAGCCGATGCTCGGCCGCCCCCCGGTCTCGATCAGGTACTCGGCTGCCGCGACGATGCCGAACGAAGCCGCCGCGAGAAACAGCCCGATCGCGATCCGCGAGAGCGGTGGAAGAGGGACGATCCTTTCCAGCAGCGGCCAGACGACGTAGGAAAAAAGCGGGATGAAGGCGAGCACGAGCAGCGGATTCACCGCCTGGATCTGCGACGGAAGCCATTCGATCCCGCCGAACGACCGATCGAGTTTCCCGGCTTGGAGCACCCACGACGAGCCCGTCTGGTCGAAGAGCGCCCAGAAGACCGCCACGAACAGGTAGACGACCGCGAGCCGCCCCAGCGCCGTCCGCCCCTCCGCCCCGAGCGCCTCGCGGAGCGCCGCCATTCCCGCCGGCGGCACGTGGACGAACGAGTGGCGACCCATCCAGAAGATGACCGTCGCCGCCGCCATGAAGAGCCCCGGCACGCCGAAGGCCCATCCCGGGCCGTGGCGGTCGAGCAGCCAGGGCGTCAGCAGGCTCGACACGAACGCGCCCAGGTTGATCGCGAAGTAGAACCAGCTGAAGACCCGCGGGAGCAATGATTCGTTCGACGGGCCGAACTGGTCGCCGACGTGGGCCGACACGCACGGCTTGATGCCGCCCGAACCGATCGAGATGAGCGCGAGCCCAACGCCGAGCCCCAGCCGCGTCTCGTCGATCGCGAGGGCGGCGTGGCCGGCGCAGTACACGACCGACAGGAGCATGATCGTCGGATACTTGCCGAGGAAAAAGTCCGACACCAGGGCCCCGACGATCGGAAAGAAGTAGACCGCCGACGAGAAGGCGTGGTACCAAAACTTCGCCTCCCCCTCGCCCATCGGCGCAGGCGCCCCGTCGCGTCCGGCGAGGAGCGTCGTCATGAAGACCACGAGGATCGCCTTCATGCCGTAGAAGCTGAACCGCTCCGCGGCCTCGTTGCCGACGATGTAGGGCACCCCCGGCGGCATGCCGGAAATGGCCTGCGGACTCGTGCGGTAGGTCGATCGGTCGGTGGGCTGAGCGTGCATGGCAGTCGCCAGAGTCTACAGACCGCAGCCGCCGATCAGCCAATTCTGCCCCGCAGCCGTCGGGCGGCCGCCGCCTGCCCGAGCACGTCGCCGAGCGGCAGCGTGGCGAGCGACATCACGATCACGTCGTCGATCGCGCCGAGCCCGGGAATCGCATCGGGAAAGAGGTCGAGCGGCATGAACACCCAGAGGAGCGCGAGCAGGAACACGACCACCATCCGGGGAAACCTCGCCACCTTTTCGAGCACGTCGGAACCCATCTCCACCTGCGACGGCGGCACCAGGAAAATTCCCTCGGTGTTGTGCCGCACGTCGAGCAGGCCGTGGGTCGTGACGAGGTCGTGGATGATCGTGCCGGCCGCGTCGCGGATCTCCTCGGGTTGCATCTCTCCCGGGCCCCCCTGCCCGCCCCGCGCCTCGTCGCCTCCCACCCCCGCGTAGACCTGCCGCACGATCCCCTCCGCCGTGCCCTCACTCAGGCGTCCGTCCTCCCAGGCCCGCTTCACGAGCCGCAGGCAGGCCCGCCGCTGCGACTCGTCGGTGACGTGCGTCAGCCTCGCGAGGATCGCCCTGTCGCGGTAGTAGCGGGCGACGTCGCTGAAGAGCACGGCCATGCCCGCCACCATCACGCCCGTGCCCGCGAGGAACCATCCGCTCGGCAGCGGCGGCTGCGAGAACGCCACCGCGAGCGGGATCATGAGAAGCGCAACGGCCCCACCGATCCGTGCGCCCTGCGATCGGCAGGCGGTCGTCACGAGGCAGAAGGCGAGGAGCGTGAACGTCGTGCCGGGGCTCGAGAACGCGTCGGAGAGCCAGGTCGGGATGAGCCGCGTGACGCCGATCATGTCGCCCGCCCGCCGCGCGGCCTCGAAGGCGAGCGCGATCGCGGACGTTCCCTTCGTCTCGTACCAGGGCCGGCCGATGAGCCTCGCAAGGAAGAGCGTGAACGGGAAGACGAGTGAGAGCTGCGCGACGAGGTTGAACCCCTTCGACACGCCGAGCAGGTGCCACTCGAAGGCGACCGTGAGCACCGCGAGGAATCCGAGCAGGACGATGATGCTCGACTGCCGCCAGACGAACGCCTCGCCGGAGAACCACGGATCGAGCGTCATGAGCCGCGCGGCCGCGAAGAAGATCAGGATGGCGGCGAGCCTCCGGACGAGCGGTTCCATGTCAGCTTCCTGCGGCTCCTTCGGCCCGTCCGGTCATCGCGTCCCCTTCGGCGGCAGCTTCCGCAGCCCTTCGCGGCAGGCGTCGAGGTCCCTCCGCAGCGTGCCGCGGTCGTACGTCCTGCCGTCGATCTCGACGTTCCTCCGCTCCCAGCCGAACCGCGGCCACTTTGCCACGAGCGCGGCGTAGATCTCCGCCTTGAGCGAAAGCACGTTCTCGGCGTCGCCGTTCGACACGTCGTCGAGCGCCGCGAGGGCCCGGTCGCGCTCGGGATCCTCGAAATCGTCGCCGCGGCAGTTCCAGAGCACCCGGTGGAGGTGGGCACGGTCGAGGTGGAGCACGTCGGCCCACTTCCGCCGCTCGCCGGCGGGCCAGTCGCCGTCGCGTTGCTGGAGGAGCGAGAGGGCTGAGTCGAGCCGGCGGAGGCCCTGCTCGACGCCGGCGATGAAGGCCGGGCTCGCCCCGTCTCCGAACCAAGCGGCCCTGAACCAGGCTTTCGGATCCCGCCTCGCATCCGGGGGCGTGAGCCGGATCGCCTCGGCCGCGAAGTGGGCCGCCTCGAGCCGGTCGGGGTGGGCGGCCGCGTAGTCGGCGGCCGCCTTCGAGAGCTCGCCCCATTCGCCGAGCTGCGCGAGCGTTCCGAGATAGAACCGCCGGATCTCGTGCGACGCCCCGGCCTCGTTCGCACTCGCCCTGAGGTCGTCGATCGCGTCCTGCGGCCCGACCCTCTCGAGCACGGCGATCGCCGCCTCCTCCGCGCGACGCCGATCCTTCGACGGTTCGACATCCTCCTGGAGCGGCGAGGGCAGTTCGATCGGCGGCCTCGCCGCGCGGCCCGCGGGCAGGAGCATCCAGACGGCTGCGGCGGTGGCCGCCACGAGCCCGACACGGATCATGACGGAAAGGAACGAGCGGTCGCGATCCGCGATCGACTCGGCGACCGCGAGCGGCTCCATCTGCTCCTCGAGATCGACCTGCCGCACCTTCGCGGGCGAGAGCGCCGTCGTCTTCGGCAGAGGCGGCCTCGCAATCGCACGCTCGCCCACACGGATCTCGTCCGGCCGGCGGGTGAGTCCCGTGTCGCGTGTCATGCCCGCCCGGCCACCCGCGGCGGCGGGACGTACCGGCGGCAGCGGGAAAAGAGGGCGAGCGGATTGTCGAGCACGACCTTTTCGATGAGATCCTCGGCGTGGCCGCGGGCCCGCATCGCCACGATGAAGTCGGGCACGGCCACCGGCCGCGAGGGCCCCCAGTCGCCGGCCGAGTTCACGAGCAGCCGCTCCGAGCCGTAGAGTTCCACCATGTCGCAGGCCCGCTCGGGCGAGCATTTCGTGACGGGGTAGAGCGTCATGCCGGCCCAGTAGCCGGCGTCGAGGGCGTGGCGGATGGTGTGCTCCTCGACATGGTCGATCACGACGCGGCCCCGGTCGAGGTTGGGGAAGTCCGCCAGCATGTCGATGATCATTCGGGTTCCGCGGAGCTTGTCGGCGAGGTGCGGCGTGTGGATGAGGATCGTCTCGTCGTGACGGATCGCGAGTTCCACCTGCTCCATGAACACCGTCGCCTCGTTCCGCGTGTTCTTGTTGAGGCCTATCTCGCCGATGCCGAGCACGTTGGTCGCATCGAGGAATTCCGGAATCGCCGCGATCACCTCGCGGGCGAGCTTCACGTCCTCCGCCTCCTTGGCGTTGATGCAGAGCCACGAGTAGTGGGCGATGCCGTAGTTCGCGGCCCGCTTCGGCTCGACCTCCGTGATCTGCCGGAAGTAGTCGCGAAATCCGTCGGCGCTCCTGCGGTCGAAGCCCGCCCAGAACGCCGGTTCGCTCACCGCGACGCAGCCCATGCGGGCGAGCGTCTCGTAGTCGTCGGTGATCCGCGAGACCATGTGGATGTGCGGGTCAACGTAGTGCATCGCCGTCATTCACCTTCGGGATTCGCCACCCGTGCTCACCGGCTGCAGCAGCCGGGCGACCCGGCGAGCTCCGGCCCGCCGTCCCGCCGCCAACTCGGCTCGTAGGGATCGGAAAAGAGCATCTGGAGGGCCTCGGCCCGGCCCGGCCCTTCCGCGAGCCGGTCGACCGCGGCGACGAGCAGCTTCCACCGCGGGTCGGAGGCGAGCGACGCCTGTCCGCCGGCGGCATGCCGCTCCGTTCGGTCGAGCGACGCCGCCAGCTCCACGAGCAGGCTACGGATCGCGAGGAATCGCGGGTCGGCGAGGGCGGTCTGGGGCGGGGCTTGGGCCATGCCAAAAGTGTATCACCGCTGCGACTGGCGGTAGGTGTCGACGTAGACGAGGTCGGCCACCGACCCCTCGTCGGTCCAGAACCGGGCCCGGATCGCGTAGAGCTTGTCGCGGTCCACCACGCAGGCGAACGGCTCGCGGTACCGCACGCCCGGGTTGAGCTGGTACCGCCGCCTCTGGAAATCGACGTTGTCGGCGAGCAGGTTCCGCTTCCGCAGGATCGGCCTCGGCGACCCGTCGCCGCTCGTCCAGTCGAACCACGGAACGGCGGGCTCCTCCTCGGCCTCCACGGCTTCTGCCGGCGCGGGTTCGGCATGGGAGGCCTGGCGAACGCCGGGGGCGTCCCGGCCGAGCGGCTCGATCTCCACGATCGAGATCTCGAGTCCAAGATCCTCGTCCCCCTCCTTGTTCGGAAACCGCGGCACGATCGCCACCTTGCCGATGTTCCGCATGAAGACGTCCACGTTGAGCAGCACCTTCTTCCCCTCGAGTGGATGGATGCTCGGCTCCACGCTCACCTCCATCGTCGGGTCGTGCGTCCGCTCGACGGTGAAGTTCGTGTAGGTCCACCAGGCCGCGACCAGCAGCGCGATCGCGCCGAGCACCTTGCTCGTGAAATCGGCCCAGAGGTGGGCGAGTTCCAGGGGCGTCCGCTGGGTGTCCCGCGACATCGGCAACTCCTCCGTGCGTGTGCCGCGGAAGTGTTCCACGTCCGGTCTGCCCGGGCCAGACCATTTCCCCCGACGATCCGGGCGTGCGTTTTCCGTCGGGGAAGGTACGATCGCAGGCCGGCGAAATCCGCCGCGCAGGAACGTGCAAACCTGGAATCGTCTGACAAGCAGGAAAGGTCGATCGTCATGAAGCGGGTCGGGATCGTGGGCTGGCGGGGCATGGTCGGGTCGGTGCTCATGGACCGCATGCGGGCCGAGGACGACTTCTCCCTGTTCGAGCCGGTCTTCTTCTCCACCTCGAATGCCGGCGGGGCAGCCCCCGCCCAGGCCCGCGGCGAGGCCGTGCTGAAGGACGCCTTCGACGTGGCCGCGCTCGCCGATTGCGACGTCGTCGTGACCGCGCAGGGGGGCGACTACACCTCGAGGGTCTTTCCGCAGCTCCGCGGGAAGGGATGGCAGGGCCACTGGATCGACGCCGCCTCCACGCTCCGAATGAACTCCGACGCCGTGATCATCCTCGATCCGGTGAACCGCGCGGTGATCGACCACGGACTCGAGCGGGGCATCCGGAACTGGATCGGCGGCAACTGCACCGTCAGCTGCATGCTCATGGGCGTCGGGGCCCTCTACAAGGCCGGGCTCGTCGAGTGGATGACCACCCAGACCTACCAAGCCGCCTCCGGCGGCGGCGCCCAGCACATGCGTGAGCTGCTCGTGCAGTTCGGCACGCTCCACGCCGAGGTGCGTGACCTGCTCGGCGATCCGAAGTCGGCGATCCTCGAGATCGACCGCCGCGTGATCGGCCGGCAGCGGGGCCTTTCGGCCGACGAGACCGCCCAGTTCGGCGTGCCGCTCGGCGGCTCGCTCATCCCGTGGATCGACAAGGACCTCGGCAACGGCATGAGCCGCGAGGAATGGAAGGGAATGGCGGAGACCAACAAGATCCTCGGCCGAGGCGAGGCGTTCGGCACGCCGCCCGTTCCGGTCGACGGGTTCTGCGTGCGGGTCGGCGCGATGCGATGCCACAGCCAGGCCCTCACGTTCAAGCTCTCGCGGCCCGTGCCGCCGGCGGAGATCGAGGCGATGATCGCCGCCGACAACCAGTGGGTGAAGGTCGTGCCCAACACCCGCGAAGCGACGCTGCGGGAGCTCACCCCCGTCGCGGTCACCGGCACGCTCACGATCCCCGTGGGCCGCATCCGGGCCCTCGCGATGGGCCCGGAGTACGTCGGGGCCTTCACGATCGGCGACCAGCTGCTCTGGGGCGCGGCCGAGCCGCTCCGCCGCATGCTGCGGATCCTGCTCTGACCGGCTGGTGTCCGCAATAATGGTGGTGGATCGATCACCACGCCCGGAGGAATTCTCCAGCCATGACACGCAAACACCGCCGTAATGCGGCCGAAAATGTCCGGCCGAGCGAGCTCGAGGCGACCTACATCTGCGACTCCTGCGGCGAGGAGATCGTCGTTCCGGTCGATGTGTCCGCCGGCAGCCATCAGGATTACGTCGAGGACTGCCCGGTCTGCTGCAACCCGATGGTGCTCCACGTCGACATCGACGACGACGGCGGGGCCCACGTCGAGGGGGAGCACGAGTAGCTCCGCGCTCCTTCAGTCGCCCGCAACCGTTCAGTCGCCCGCAAACCTTCAGTCGCGTAGCCAGCCGCGAAACGGCTCGTAGAGCCGCACGGAAAAGAGCAGTTCACCCGTCGGGGCGTCCGCCCTGCCGGCATCGAAGGCGGCCGGCAGCGCGCGGTAGCCGACGTCGAGCGTGAGCCGGTCGTTGACGGCATAGGTCACCCCGCCACCCGCCTGCCAGGCGAGTTCGCCCCCGCTTTTGCCAGTCGAGCCGCGAACGCCGGCAACCCCGATCCCGCCGCCGGCATAGACGCCAAGGTGGTCGGTGATCGGAACGTCCCGCCAGACGTTCGCCATCGTAGACCAGGAAGTCGTGGAACCATCGGCGGAGGAGGATTCACCGCCGATGCCGTCGATACCGGCCGCCCGTGATCGCGTGCGTCCCTCGAACTCGAGCCGCCCGGCCCCCTTCAAGACGCTCTGCGACCGATCGATCGCGACGCCGATCGCCGCGTCGCCGCCGATCGTCGGGCTCGCAAGATCGCCGATCCCCGACGATCCGTTCGGGCCGTTATCACCGCCGAGCGACGAGCCGACGATGCCGGTGACGTAGAGCCTGCGGCCGTCGTCGTTCGTCGCGGCCACGTCGCCGGCAAAAGCCGGGGTGACGAGGATCATCCCGGACAGGACGAGCGATGCCGACGTCGAACCATGATGCGTCACGATCTCCATGGCAACCTCGCTTCCCCTTCGCACGTTCAATTCCTACGGCCCCCCGGCAAGCGGTCCCGGGCCCGGATCGCCGGCGAAGATCGACCACGCGTCACACTGCGGAAACTGCACCCGACACTGCGGGCCCGCGGGCCCGTTTTCTGGACACAATCGACGGCTTTTTTCGATCCGCCGCGATGCGAATCGTCCGTTTCCGCGGTGGACACTTTCGCCAGATCGACACGGATCTCGCGTACCATGATGCATCGATGAAGACGCGATGGATGATCTACGGCGCGACGGGCTACACCGGCGGTCTCGTGGCCGAGGCCGCGGGCGGTCGCGGCCTCGAACCCGTCCTCGCCGGCCGCCGGGCCTCGGCCGTCGAGGCGGTCGCGGCCCGCACCGGGTTCAAGGCCCGGTCGTTCAACCTCATGGATCCCGTCGCCGCCCGCGAGGCCCTCCACGACATCGCGGTGGTGGCCAACTGCGCAGGCCCCTTCTCCGCCACGAGCGGCCCGATGATCTCGGCATGTCTCGCGGCGGGGTCGCACTACGTCGACATCACCGGCGAGGTCACGGTCTTCGAGAATGCACGGGCCCGCGATGCGGAGGCCAACGCGGCAGGCTGCGTCGTCAGCCCGGGCGTCGGCTTCGACGTCATCCCCACCGACTCCCTCGCGGCGGTGCTCGCCGAGGCGCTGCCCGGAGCGACGCACCTCGCGCTCGGGTTTGACACCGACAGTCCCGTCTCCCGCGGCACGGCGAAGACGGTGGTCGAGGGCTTGCGCACAGGCTGCCTCGTGCGGCGCGAGGGCAGGCTCGTCCCCGTGCCGCTCGGATCGCGGACCCGCCGGATCGACTTCGGCCGGGGCCGCCGCCACGCGGTCGCGATTCCATGGGGCGACGTCTCGACCGCGTTCGCTACGTCGGGCATCCCGAACATCGAGGTCTACCTCGCGGTGCCGTGGGGAGCGGCGCTCGGCATGCGGTGCGTGGAGACGTTTCGGGGCTGGCTCGCCGGCGACGCTTCGCAGGCGTGGCTGAAGCGGCGGATCGATTCATCCGTGCGCGGGCCCGATGCCTTGCGGCGAGGAAAAACGCGGACATGGGTCTGGGGCGAGGCCCGCGACGATTCCGGCCGCGCGGTCACCGCCCGCGTCGAGACCGCGAATGCGTACGACGTCACGGTCGAGGGGGTGCTCCTCGCGGTGCGGCATCTCCTTTCGTACGCAGGCCCGGGTGGCTACCGCACGCCTACCCAACTGCTCGGCCCACGCTGCATCGAGTCGATCCCCGGCAGCGGTCGGATCACGGTCGAGAATTCGGCCCGCGGCTGAAGGCAGGCCTTCTACCCGCCCGTGATTGATGTACCCGTGGGCGATGCCCGTCGGTACCCTTCCGACCCGATGCGACGCTCCCGGCAACGGCTCCGACGGCCCGGCCCCGCTCCGACGAACTCACTCGTCGCGGCGTGGCTGTGCGCCTGCCTTGCCATCGCGGCCATCGACCTGCATGCCGCGGAGTCGGAGGAACCATACTTCGACTCCACGGCCATCGGTGAGCTTCCGCCGACGGAGCCGCGGCTGGCGGCCCTGCCGCCGCTCGACTTCAACCTCGAGCAGGATGCCTACTCGAGCGAGCCGGTGTCGGATGCCGATCCCGAGGCCGTGAAGCCCTCCCGCGGTCGGCGGACGGAATTCGGCAGCTCCGCGCCATTCTCGATCGGCGGCTTCTGGGCCGCACCCACCCGGGTCTCAGGCCAGGACGCGACGCTCGGCATGAACGCGGAGTTTGTCCGGCTGGGCGTCCCGCTCGGCATGCCGGCGCAGGGGAAGCCGCTCACCGTCGGGATCGCAAAGTTCGGCCGGCTCGAACTGGCGACCGACGCGCTCCTTCCCGATTCCGGCGAGGCGGTGCCCGATCAGCTCTGGCTCGTGGAGACGGGCTTCATGCACGTGCGGCCGCTCGACGGGGTGGTGCCCGGCGGCGGCACGCTCGGCGGCACGTTCCTCTTCGGGTCGGCGAGCGACCGCCCCTACGCAGCCGGCCGCGATCTCACGCTCATGGCGATCGCCTTCTACAACCGGCCCGCGGCGAACGCCCGCGACGAGTGGAACTTCAGCGTCTTCTACTCGCCGACGTCGCAGCTGCCCTACCCGCTCCCCGGGATCGCCTACGCCTGGCGACCCGACGAGTCATTCGAGGCGAAGCTCGGCGTCCCCGCGTCGGCCGAGTGGCGGCCCGACGACGACTGGACGCTCTCGTTCAACTGGTTTCCACTCGTGAACGTCAACGCCACCGTCCGCCGCCGGCTCGGTGAGCAGACGGCATTCGTCGCCTCCTACCGCACCGACACGCAGATCTACTTTCTCGCCGACCGGATCCGCGACGACGAGCGGTTCTACGTCTTCGACCAGCGGGCCGCCGCCGGCATCGAGCGGTCGCTCGGCGGCGGGTTCACGCTCGAGCTTGCGGCGTCATATCTTTTCGACCGCACGCTCTTCCAGGGCACGAGCTTCTCCTCGGGCCGCACCGACGTCGTGACGTTCGAGCCGGGGCTCGGACTCTCGGCCCAGCTGCTCTGGCGACGATGACCGGCGTCACTCCCACGCCGACACTGGCACGCAGCTGCAGAAGAGGTTGCGGTCGCCGTGCACGTTGTCCACGCGGCCGACCGGCGGCCAGTACTTCCTCCGCTCGATCCCCGGCACGGGAAACGCCGCGACCTCCCGGGAATACGGGTGCATCCAGCCCGTCGTGGCGACCGCCGCGGCCGTGTGGGGGGCGTGCTTGAGCGGGTTGTCGTCCTTCGGCCACTCTCCGCTCTCGACGAGCCGGATCTCCTCGCGGATCGCGATCATCGCCTCGATGAACCGGTCGAGCTCGTCGAGCGTCTCGCTCTCGGTCGGCTCCACCATGAGCGTGCCGGGCACGGGGAAGCTCAAGGTCGGCGCGTGGAAGCCGTAGTCGATCAGCCGCTTCGCCACGTCCTCGGCCGTGATGCCGCAGGTCTCCTTGAGCGGCCGCAGGTCGAGGATGCACTCGTGGGCCACGCGGCCGTTGTCGCTGGCATAGAGCGTCGGGTAGTGGTCGCGGAGCCTCGCGCTCACGTAGTTGGCCGCGAGGATCGCGGCCTCGGTCGCGCGGCGCAGCCCCTCGCCTCCCATCATCCGGCAGTACATCCAGCTGATCGGCAGCACCGCCGCGTTGCCGAGCGGCGCCGCCGACACCGCCCCCACGTCGCCCATCCGCACGCCGCCGGTGGCATGGCTCGGCAGGTGCGGGACGAGGTCCTCGACCACGCAGACCGGACCCACGCCCGGCCCACCGCCGCCGTGCGGGATGCAGAAGGTCTTGTGGAGGTTCAAGTGGCTCACGTCGCCGCCGAACTCGCCCGGCGCCGCCGTGCCGACGAGCGCGTTCATGTTCGCCCCGTCCACGTAGACCCTGCCGCCGTGGCGGTGCACGATCTCGCAGAGCTTCTTCACGCCCGTCTCGAACACACCATGCGTGCTCGGATAGGTGATCATCACCGCCGCGAGCCGGTCGGAAAATTTCTCACACTTCGCCTCGAGCTCCGCGAGATCGACGTTGCCCGCGGCGTCGCAGCCGGTGACCACGACCTCCATGCCGGCCATCTGGGCGCTCGCGGGATTCGTGCCGTGGGCCGAGGAAGGAATCAGGCAGACGTCGCGATGCCCCTGCCCGCGGGCCCGCTGCCAGGCCCGGATCACGAGCAACCCCGCGTACTCCCCCTGGCTTCCGGCGTTGGGCTGCAGGCTGATGCCGGCGTAGCCGGTCGCCTCCGAAAGCCATTGCGTGAGCTGCCGTTCCAGGATTTTGTAGCCCTCGAGCTGGTCGGCCGGCGCGAAGGGGTGCGGCTCGGCGAACCCGGGCCACGTGATCGGGATCATCTCGCTCGTGGCGTTGAGCTTCATCGTGCAGCTGCCGAGCGGGATCATGCTGCGGTCGAGCGCGAGATCCCGGTCGGACAGGCTGCGGATGTAGCGGAGCATGCCGGTCTCGCTGTGGTGCGAGGAGAAGACAGGATGCAGGAGGAAGTCGCTCGTTCGCCGCAGCTCCGCCGGAAGCCTCGGCTCGATCGACCGCTCACACGCCGCCAACTCCGGCACCGGTCCACCGAGCACGGCGGCAAACGCCTCCCAGAGCCGCACGACGTCGGACCGCGTGGTCGTCTCGTCGAGCGAGATGCCAAGCGACGAGGGGTCGAGCGATCGCAGGTTCATGCCGCGGGCGACCGCCGCGGCGGCGATCGCGGCGGTGCGGTCGCCGGTCGCGACCGCGAGCGTGTCGAAGAATGCCCCGTGCTTCACCGCGACACCCATCTGCGAGAGCCCCTCGGCGAGGATCGAGGCCAGTGCCGCGACCCGCCGCGCGATCCGAGCGAGGCCCTCGGGGCCGTGGTAGACGGCATACATGCTCGCGACGACCGCCGGGAGCACCTGCGCCGTGCAGATGTTGGAGGTCGCCTTCTCGCGGCGGATGTGCTGCTCGCGGGTCTGGAGCGCGAGCCGGTAGGCGGGCCGGCCGTGCGAATCGACGCTCACGCCCACGAGCCTGCCCGGCATCGACCGCTTGAATTCGTCGCGGCAGGCGAAGAAGGCGGCATGCGGGCCGCCGCAGCCCATCGGCATCCCGAACCGCTGCGTCGAGCCGACGACGATGTCGGCCCCCCATTCGCCCGGCGGGGCAAGCAGCGTGAGGGCGAGCAGGTCGCTCGCGACGCAGAGCAGCGCCTTGCGGGCGTGGACCGCCTCGGCGAGCTTGCGGTGGTCCATGACCTCGCCATCGGTCGCCGGGTATTGCACGATCGCGCCGAAGCAGTCGCGCTCCGCGACGAGCCGGCCCACGTCGCCGGTCACGATCTCGATCCCGAGCGGCTCGGCACGGGTGCGGAGCACCTCGAGCGACTGCGGATGGAGCCGTGCGTCCGCGAAGAAGACGTTGCTCTCGCTCTGCGAGGATCTCCTGGCGAGCGTCATCGCCTCGGCGCAGGCGGTCGCCTCGTCGAGAAGCGACGCGTTGGCGATCGGCATGGCCGTGAGGTCGCAGACCATCGTCTGGAAGTTGAGAATCGCCTCCATCCGGCCCTGCGCGATCTCCGCCTGGTAGGGCGTGTAGGCCGTGTACCAGGCGGGGTTCTCGAGGATGTTCCGCAGGATCACGCCGGGCGTGTGGGTGCCGTGGTAGCCCTGCCCGATGAAGCTCTTGAGGAGCCGGTTCTTCGCCGCGATGCCCTTGAGCTCCGCGAGGGCTGCGGCCTCGGTGAGCGGCGGCGGCAGCCGCATCGCGTTCTTTCGCGCGATCGTCGCCGGCACGATCCCGTCCACGAGCGACCGGCAAGAAGCCTCGCCGATAGCGTCGAGCATCCGTCGCTCGTCGTCCGCGGACAGGCCTATGTGCCGGCCCTGGAACTCGGCTGCGTTTTCCAGGGCCGTAAGCGGATCGAGTGTGACGACGGCCGTTGGGCCACGAAGGCCGACCGGCGTGGATGGAGTCGGGGCAGTGAGAACCTCGGACATGGCAGGGCTCCTGAGACGTCGGCGAGCGGCCTTCCTGGCGGCCCGCGATCGATCCGGAAACCCTGTTGTCCTGGTACCTGAGAGATTCGCCGCAGGCCGCGCCCGCGGG
>JBBAVU010000007.1:0-3155 GCA_040397565.1 Pirellulales bacterium
CGCGCCGGTGCATGGCGGCTCCTTTCGGTCTTGCTACGAGTGGCCCCGTTGGGGCGGCGGGATCGTAGCGGGCCGTCGGCCCGCGGCGGAGAGCAGTCTTCCGCGGGATTGGAACGGTTTTGTGGCTCTTAGGCTGCCTTCGGTGCAAAGCAGTTGGCGATCGCCTCGGGGAGCCTCGGATACTCGAACCGAAACCCCTCCTCCACCAGTCGCCGGCTCGTGGCGTAGCGGCCGTAGAGGGCGATCTCGGGGTCGGTCCGCAGGACGAGCGGCGCGGCGATCCGCACCATCCAGGAAAAGGCCGGCAGGGCCAGTGGCAATTTCGGCCATGGCACCGCCCGCCGCAGCTCCCTCATGAAATCCCGGTTGCAGACCGGATGGGGTGCGCTGGCGACATACGCTGCGGTCATGGACGCATCGACAAGTCCCCGTTCGAAGAGCCGATTCATGTCGAGTTCGTGGATCCAGCTCATACCTTGAGTGCCTGATCCGACCGTGCCGCCGAGCCCGAGCCGGGCGAGCGGGGCAAGCTTGGAGAGGGCGCCGCCTCCCGATCCACGGTCGCGGCCGACCGGGGCGGACCGGGAAAGAATCGTCACATCCCAATCACGGGTCGCGAGGTGTTCTGCGAGCGAAGTGCCCAGGAAGCCGCTGCCACCGGCGATGACAACCCGCTTCGAATGAGTCATCGACGTGACTCCCATGGGGAGGTGGAGCTCGAGAGGGAACCGTGCCCGAACGCGAATCGTAACCGCCGAGAGTCGCGGGATTACCCGGGTGGCCGCCGGTTGACAGGGGAGGTACAGGTGTATACTATACGTGCGTTCATTCACCGGAGAGCGTGGAAGAGCACGCGAAAAGGCATGGGTGTGGTGCTTGCGGCAGGTTCGACTACGGCAGGGTCGACTACGGCAGGTCTGGCTGCGGAAAGATTGGCTGCCGAGAAATTGGCTGCCGAGAAATTGGCCGCCGAGAAATTGGCCGCCGAGAAAATCGGGCCGCTGGTTCGCCGGCTCCGCGACGGCCTGGAGGAGCGGCCGGCCGTCGTGTCGAGCGGCTATCGGGCGATCGATTCGCTCCTGCCGGATGGCGGGGTTCGGCGGGGGAGCCTCGTCGAATGGCTTTTGCCGGGAGTGGAGGCTGCGTCCGGCGGGATCACGCTCGCCTGCGCGGTGGCGGTTCGCGGGTTGCATGCGTCGGCGAACGGGCCGGGAGCTTCGCGGCGGGTCGTGATCGTCGTCGATCGGCAGGGGCGGTTTCATCCGCCGGCGGTGTTTCCCTGGATGGGCCTCTATCCGCTCACGGGCGGACGCGAGTATCGCTGCGATCGCAGCGGCTGCAGGCTCGTCGTGGTGCGGCCGTCGACCGACGACGACGAGACCTGGGCGATCGACCAGTCGCTGCGATGCTCCGGCGTGAAGGCCGTGGTGGCATGGCCGCGCCGCATCCATCCGACGGCGATGCGGCGGTGGCAGCTGGCGGCACGGTCGAGCGGTTCGGTCGGCCTGATCGCCCGGCCGGTCGTGGATCGTCGGGAGCCATCGTGGGCGCACGTGCGGCTCGTGGTGTCGCCGGTTGCCGGCGGAGGGGCGGGCGTGCGGGTCTTCAGGTTGTCGACGGTGGCAGGGCCGATCGACTTCGGGGAACGCTCGGCCATGATTGCGATCGATGCGGCGGCGATCGAAGTCGGCGGTGTTCCGGAAATGACAAAGCAGGCGAGGGAGCGAGTGCAATGTCACGCATCATGACGATCTGGATTCCGAAGTGGCCGGTGCAGCGGCGGCTCGTGGAGCAGCCCGAGCGGCGAAAGATTCCCCTGCTCGTCTGTCGCCGCGAGCCGAGGGGCGTGATGACGGTCGTGTCGATGGCGCTCGGCGAGCGGGTGTGGAGGGCCAGTCGCGAAGCTTCGCGGGCCGAAGGGGCCGCCTCGCCGATCCGCTCGGGTCTTTCATTGGCCGAGACGCTCGCGGCGATCTCGATCGCGCACGGATCGAAGGCCTGTCGGATGGCCGAGATCGAGGCCGACGATCCCGTGGCCGATCGGATGGTGCTCGAGGGGATCGCGAGGTGGTGCCGGCGGTTCTCACCGATCGTGGCGGTTGAGTCGTCGGATCGGCCCGAGCGGATTCACGTGGACGTCACGGGCACTGCCCGGCTCTTCGGTGGCGAGGAGTCGGTCGTTCGCACGGCGGTGTGGACACTCGCTTCGCGGGGGCTGCGTGTCCGTGCGGCCGTGGCGGATACGGCCGCGGCCGCGAGCGTTGCTTCCACAGCGGCGAGTGGCGTCGTTTCGGCCGAGGCGGGCCATCGCCGGAATGTTACCAGTCGGAGATGGTTTTGCGTCGTTCCACCCGGGCAGCAGGCGACGCAGTTGGCGGCGGTGCCCGTCGCGGCCCTCGGGAAGGAATCGATCGGCGAGAAGGCGATCTCGAGCCTCGCGGAGCTCGGCGTCGCGACGATCGGGCAGCTTCTTCGGCTGCCGCGGAAGAGCCTCACATCGCGTTTTGGCGAGAAGCTCGAGCGGCGGATTGCGGAATTCCTGGGAACCCGCGAGGAGCCGTTCGACGCCCTCCGCGACGACGCCTTCCCGACGGCCGAATGCCGGCTTGCGGCGCCGGCCGCCACGCTCGACGCGATCCGCTCGGTGATCGACGGCCTCGTGGGGCGGTGCATCGCACCGCTGGCCGTCCGCGGCCACGGGGTGACGGCACTGCAGGTGCGGCTCGAGTCGGCTTCGTTCGCAGGTGCTGCTGGCGGTCATGCGGCCGAGGTGGGCATCGCGCCGCCGGTCGTAATCGATATTGGGCTCTTCCGGCCGAGCACGTCGGTGAAGCATCTGGTCGAGCTCGTCGAGCTTCGGCTCTCCCGGATGCATCTGCCCGGCGAGGTGGAGTCGGTCGCGGTGGAGGTGATCGCCGCGGGGGCGGTCACCTGCCGCCAGAAGACGCTCTTCGGCAAGGAGGGGAGCGGCGACGCGGAGGCGGATGCCTCGAACGTCGAGATGCTGCTCGATCGGCTGGCGGGCCGGCTTGGCCGCAGGGCGGTGTTCGAGCCGAAGCCGGTGGCCGACGCGCAGCCGGAGCATGCCTGGATGCCGGCCGCACCCGCGGCAGTAAATCCAGCGGCAGTAAAGAACGCGGCAGTAACAAGTGCGG
>JBBAVU010000007.1:3255-11385 GCA_040397565.1 Pirellulales bacterium
GCGGGATCGTCGGCCGTTGTCTCACGGGCGAGGCGGGTGCCCGTTCGGCCGATCTGGCTGGCGTCGCGGCCGGTGAGGCTCGAGACGGTGTCGATCGTGCCCGACGGCCCGCCCTTGCGGTTTCGGCTCGGGCCCGAGTCGCACCGCATCGTGAACGCCCATGGTCCCGAGCGGATCGAGACGGCCTGGTGGCGCGGGGAGTGCGTTCGTCGCGACTACTACGTCGTGGAGACGGAGACGGGCTCGCGGTGGTGGCTCTTCCGCAGACTCCGCGACGGTGCCTGGTTTCTGCATGGGCAATTCGCATGAGATCGACTCGCATGAAATCGACCGACGGCCGCGTTCGCTACGCCGAACTGCACTCCATCAGCAACTTCTCATTCCTGGAAGGGGCGTCGCGCCCGGAGGAACTCGTCGAGCGTGCGGTGGAGCTCGGCTATGCGGCGCTGGCGATCACCGACCGTTCCACGCTCGCGGGGGTGGTCCGCGCACACGGCGCGTGGAAGTCGCTTTTTCCCGAGGGAGAGATGCGAGCGGGGGCGATGAAGCTCGTCATCGGCAGCCAGGTGGAGATCGACGGCCGCTGGATCGTGCTCTGGGCGATGGACAAGAGCGGCTACTCGAACCTCTCGCGGCTTTTGACGGCGGGATTCATGCAGCGAGGCGGCCATCTTGCTGGCGGCCATCCTGCTGGCCGTGATGCTAATGGCCGTGATGCTAATGGCCGTGATGAATGGGCCGCAGAGGGCTGGCATGCCGACAGGGCCTGCCGGCTCACGATCGACGACCTCGCGGCCCATGCCGGCGGCCTGCTGGCGGGCGTGCCGCTCGCCGAATGGTGCCATGGCGGCGGCGCCGTCACCGGCCGCCAGCTTGCCCCGTTTCGGGAGATCTTCGGCGACCGGCTCTACGCGCTCGCCGAAGTCGCCCTCGAGGGAGACGACGCCTCGCGGCTGGCGACGTTCGGGAAGATCGCGAGGGAGGCGAGGGTTCCGGTCGTGGCCGCAGGCGACGTCCGCTACCACGCGAGGTCGCGGATGCCGCTCTTCGACGTGCTCGCGGCGACGCGGCACGGCGGCCGCAATTCTGGTTGCACCGGCATCCCCGGCTGCGCTGGTATCTCAAGCTGCACTGGTATCCCAAGCTGCACCGTCGAGCAGATCCGCGGCGAACTGCTCGCCAACGGCGAGCGGCATCTCCACGAGCCCGAGCGGATTGCCGAGCGGTTTGCAAGCCTGCCTGGAGCGATCGAGCGGTCGCTCGAGGTCGCCGACCGCTGCACGTTCACGCTCGACGAGCTTCGTTACGAATACCCCGAGTCGGTCGTGCCGCAGGGGCGAAAGCCCGCCGAGTATCTCGCCGAGATGGTCTGGAAGGGGGCGAGGAAGCGGTATCCCGAAGGCGTGCCCGGGAAGGTGGCGACCCTGATCGACCACGAGCTCTCCCTCGTCGAGGAGCTCGCCTACGAGGCCTACTTCCTCACGGTGTTCGACATCGTGAGGTTCGCGAGGCGGCGGGGGATCCTCTGCCAGGGCCGCGGTTCGGCGGCCAATTCCGCGATCTGCTACTGCCTCGGGATCACGTCGGTCGATCCCGCGAGGATGGACGTGCTCTTCGAGCGGTTCATCAGCCGCGAGCGGCGGGAAGCGCCCGACATCGACATCGACTTCGAGCACGAACGGCGGGAGGAGGTGCTGCAATACCTCTACGACACCCACGGCCGCTTTCGGGCGGCGATGACCGCGGAGGTGATCTCCTACCGTCTGCGGTCGGCCGTCCGCGACGTCGCCAAGGCGCTCGGCTTCACGCTCGACCGCGTCGGGCGGATCGCCGACGCCCTCGACGCGGGCGACACGGTCGAGCAGCTGCCCGTCAGGCTGGCCGAGGCTGGGCTCGATCCGGCCAGCGGCGATTGCGTGCGGCTGGTCGCTCTCGTGCGGGAGCTCATCGGCTTCCCGAGACATTTGGGGCAGCACGTCGGCGGGATGGTGATGACCCGTGGCGAGCTGTGCGACCTCGTGCCGATCAGGCCGGCGGCGATGGAAGGCCGCACGATCATCGAGTGGAATAAAGACGATCTCGACGAGCTCGGCATCCTCAAGGTCGATTGCCTCGCCCTCGGCATGCTCACGGCGATCCGGAAGGCCTTCGAGATGGTGGAGAAGGCCGGGGGGCCGAGGCTGTCGCTCGCGACCGTGCCGGCGGAGGATCCGGAGGTCTACGAGATGGTGTCGCGGGCCGACACGGTCGGCGTCTTCCAGATCGAGAGCCGCGCCCAGATGAGCATGCTGCCGCGTCTGCGGCCGGCCTGCTTCTACGACCTCGTGATCGAGGTGGCGATCGTGCGGCCGGGGCCGATCCAGGGCGACATGGTCCATCCGTATCTTCGGCGGCGAAACGGCGAGGAACCGGTCAGGTATCCGAGCGATGCGATCCGCGGCGTGCTCGAGAAGACGCTCGGAGTGCCGCTCTTCCAGGAGCAGGCGATGCGGCTGGCGGTCGTGGCGGCGGGCTTCACGCCGGGAGAGGCCGACCAGCTCCGCCGCGCGATGGGGGCCTGGCGCCGGCCGGGCGTGATCGACGAGTTTCACCGCAGGCTCGTCGACGGCATGCTCTCGCGGGGGCTCTCGCGGGAGTTCGCCGAGGCGGTGTTCGGGCAGATCCGCGGCTTCGGGGAGTATGGGTTTCCGGAGTCGCACGCGGCGAGCTTCGCCCTGCTGGTCTATGTGTCGGCCTGGCTGAAGCGGCATCATCCGGCGGCATTCACGGCGGCCCTGCTCGCGAGCCAGCCGATGGGCTTCTACGCGCCCGCGCAGCTCGTGCGCGACGCACGGAGCCACGGCGTGAAGGTGCTGCCGGTGGACGTGAATGCCAGCGACTGGAATGCGACGGTGGAAAGGGTGGGTTCCCAGGAGATTGCCATACGGTTGGGCCTCGAGCAGGTGCATGGGCTCGGGGAGGCGGCGGGCCGTCGGATCGAGGAGGCCCGCAGGCAGGGCGGGCCGTTTCGGCTCGTGCACGAGCTTGCGCGGCGGGCGGGAATCGGCCGCGAATCACTCGTGCATCTTGCGCGGGCCGGGGCTGTCTCGTCGCTCGGCCTCGAACGCCGTCGGGCGGTGTGGGAGGCGATGCGGTGCCTCGATCGGCCCGGCAGCCAGCCGCTCCTCGAAGGGCTCGACGACGACGATGATCTCGACAGCAATGATCTTGATGACGACATCGACGAAGACCGCCTCGATGGGGAGCAGGCGGCGCCGCCATCCATCCTGCCTGGGATGACCAGGCAGGAGCAGGTGATCGCCGACTACCGCTCGATCGGCCTCTCGCTCGAAGCGCACCCGATCCACTTCGAGCGGGAGCGGCTCACTGCGGCTGGGGTCGTGAAAGTGGCGGCGGCCATGCGGGCCCCCGAGGGCCGCCGCGTGAAGGTGGCGGGGATCGTGCTCACGCGGCAGCGACCAGCCACCGCCAAGGGAACGATCTTCCTCACGATCGAAGACGAGACCGGCGCCGCCAACGTCGTCGTCCGGCCGGCGGTGTGGCATGCGGCCGACCATGCGGCCCGCCGCGCGGCGGTGCTCGTCGTCCACGGAAGGATCCAGCGCCGGGGCGAGGTCGTGCACGTCGTGGCGCAGAAGCTCGAAACTGCACATCCCGAGCCTGCACACCCGGAGCCAGGAGCAACCGCCCGCCAGATCCCCCGCATGTCACGAGATTTCTGCTGACTCGTTGCATCGTCCCCCGTTTGGCGGCAAGGGTTCGATCTCGCCTGAATGTGATCGCCAAGCTCCGAGCAAGCTCTGAAAGTCGAAGGCCGCCAGCCCGTCAGATGCCGCGGCCGGTGAGGAGGCGGCAGGCTTCGAGGTACTTTTCGCGGGTGCCGGCAACGACGTCGGCGGGCAACTCCGGCGGCGGGCTCTGCTTGTCCCAGCCGGACCGCTCGAGCCAGTCTCGGACGAATTGCTTGTCGAACGAGTCGGGCACGCGGCCGGGTGTCTCCGCACCCGCCGGCCAGAACCGCGAGCTGTCGGGCGTGAGCACCTCGTCGACGAGCAGGAGCGTGCCCGGGCCCGGTCCCCTTCCCTTCGCGATCCCCCACTCGAATTTCGTGTCGGCGACGACGATTCCCCGGCCGGCCGCATATTCGACGCCGCGGCGAAAGACGTCGAGGCTCTTCTCTCGGAGCGTCGCAGCGAGGTCGTCGCCGATCGCCTGCGCCATCACGTCGAACGAAACGTTCTCGTCGTGGCCGCTCGTCGCCTTCGTGGCGGGCGTGAAGATCGGCTCGGGCAGCCGAGCGCCGGCCGAGAGCCCCGCCGGCAGCCGCACGCCGCAGACGGTGCCCTGCCTGCGGTATTCCGCGAGTCCGGAGCCCGCGAGCCACCCGCGGACGACACACTCGAATGGGACGACTTCGGCGAGCCGCACGAGCATCGAGCGACCGCGGAGAATGTCGAGGTCGACGTCGGCCGGGAGCCCCATCGCGTCGACATCTGAAGTGATCAGATGGTGTGCAATGGGCGACGGCCCCCGGGAGAGCCAGTCGAACCAGAAGGTCGAGATCGCCGTGAGCACCTTCCCCTTGTCGGGGATCGGCGTCGGCAGCACCCAGTCGAAGGCGCTGATCCGGTCGGTGCTCACGATGAGCATCGCCCCGTCGAGCGGTTCGCCCGCCGGCTGCCGGAACTGCCCCGGCCGCAGCCGGTAACAGTCGCGGACCTTCCCGCGGTAGGGCCCGCCCAGCGGCAGGTTGGTCTCCACGACAGCGTTCGACGTCAAGCTGGCTTTCGATGGTGAGGCGGCCATGGGCGAGGTTGTATGCGACCCGCGGGCGGCCGGCCAATCCCCGCTTGCGATCCCGCCCGCCGCCGTGGTCTCACCCCGCGGCGGGCAGCCGCAGGCTCGCGGCGGTGCCGGGCAGGGCCGCCCGCTCACGGGCGTAGAACTGCCGAAGCCGCCGCGAGTCGATCGCGAGAGCCCGGCGGGTCTCCCCGAGCGGCCGGTCGAGCATCTCGTCGCGAAGGGCGAGGTGGATGTTCCTCACACCCATCTCGCGGCCCGCCTCAAGCCCGAGGTCGTAGGCCGCGAGGATCTTCCGCGGCATCCGGTAGGGCTCGGGGTAGAGGTGCGAGGCGGCGAACTTGAACCACCACTCCTCGGCCCACGAGACGGCCTTCGTGCACCCCATCGTGAAGCCGATCACGAACGCCTCGTCCTGTCCCAGGAGTCCGCGGCCGAGAAGCACGTGGATCATGTCGTGGTGGGCGAGATCGACCGCGCCGTGGAGCCGCAGCCACCCCGTCGGGTTCTCGAAGAGCCGCACGATCCAGGGAATCGCCTCCGGCGGCGCGGCGGGCAGCCCCGCAAGCACCTCCCGCAGGGTCAATCCATCGTTGTCGAGACCGGGGGACCAGTCGCGCCAGCGGACCAGCGCGGCAGCGTTGCCGCCGGTAGTCGTCGCTGCGGCGATCCGGTTGGCCGGTGCCGTTCGTCCCGCGTCCTGTGCGAGCTTTTCTGGTGCCATGGCGCTGCATCCACTCGGGAAGCCTCCTCCAATGGCATTATCCCGAGACGGTCAAATTTCCCCGCGGAAAGGCCGTTTTCCGTCTTCACGCATCGCGACCCCGATCAGAGGCCGAGCAGCCCGCGGAGCACGGGCCACTGCTTCTCGACGAAGACGAGCGCGGCCAGGCCGAGGTAGAAGACGCCGCAGGCGGAGATCCCGAGCGTCGCCAGCCAGCCCGGCCGCAGCGGCGGCGGGAGGAACCGGCGGTTCACGTGCAGCACCACGAAGGCCGTGGCGCCGAGGGCGACGTTGCCCATGTTGGCGATCACGAGGGCCATGAGCTTCGGGCTGCCATAGGTGTTGAACAGCCATGCGCAGGCGTACGTCCAGGCGACGTAGAAGAACAGCAGTCCGTAGTAGACCCGCTTGATCCGGTTCTCCCCCATCCCCTCCCGCATCCGCCGGCTGCCCGACCAGAGGATGTCGGTCCACTTACGGGCGAAGTCTTCGACGATGGCCAGCTGACTGGGGATCAGCACGAGCATGCCCACCACCAGCGTCGTCAGCCACAGGGCCTGTGCCCAGCCCTGCCCCACGCCGTTCCGCACGCCGTCGGCGGTGATCAGCGCCTGCGCCCAGTCGAGGTCGGCCTTGTGGGCGTAGAGCGTCGAGTGGTCGGCGAACTGGATGGAGATCAGCCCCGGCAGCGCCATCCCCATGAAGCAGCCGGGCATCCACACCAGCACCTGGTCGGTGAGCAGGTAGCTCCACCACACCTTCCAGCGGGCGAGGTTTTCGCGGGTCGCGGGAAACACCTTGCCCAGGTGGCTGAGCGTGATCGCATGGCCGCCCACGAGGCTCGGGATCGCCCCGACCTTCGAGCCCATGCCCCAGCCCTTGTCGCGGACGAAGTTGCTGTAGGTCGAGTTGCCCACGCCCCCGCCGCCCGCGTAGCCCGCGAACGCCCCCAGGAGCGCGATATTCTCGAGTGAGATCGCCGGCCAGCTTCCCGTCTCTCGGAAATACTGAAATGCGTTGACGATTCCCTCCCGACCGTCGGGCCCACGGATCGGGAAGCTGCCGAACTTGAAAAAGCCGCTGAAGATCTTCCACCAGTTCTCCGCGCTTACGAACAAAAAGCCCATCGCCAGGCAGAATCCCAGCACGGCCACGACCTTCACGGTGAAGATCACCTGCAGCGTGTCGTAGACCTTGCCGCCCACGAGGATCGGCAGCGTGACGAGGCCGAGCAGCAGGTAGGCGACGAGCTTCACCATCTCGGCGTCGCCCGCCAACGGCGGCCGGTCGAGGAAGAAGGCGACGACGAGCGACGCCGCGTTGGTGGACATCGCGGGGATGAAGGCCCCGAGGTACATGAGGAACACGAACCCCATCCAACCCCGCGGCCCGGGCCAGGTCCGCATGAAGCCCGTGACGATCGGCTCGCCCGTGTAGAGGGCGTAGCGGCCGCACTCGAGGTTGTAGAACACTTGGCAGACGATCGCGATCGTGGCCACCCACATCAGCCCGCCGCCGTAGCGGGCCGTGATGTCGGGCCCCACGAGCCACTCCCCCCCGGCAATCTGGATGCCGCACATCACGATGCCGGGCCCCACGAACGACTTCCAGTTCGCCCAGCGGAGCGGAGCGGCCGCCGGCAGGTCCGCGACGCCCCACGGGGGCAGCCGCGAGTCGGGCAGGAAAGCGCCGTCGGAGGTCGTGTGGTGTTCGCGGTCCATCGCTGGCCCCTCGGCTCGAATAAGGCGTCAGTAGACTGCGATCGCGCGGCCGGGGCCACCGTGACAGCCCCGGATCTTGATCGCCGCGAACAAGAGGTAGGCCTTCTCGGGAAGAGCGCCGAGATTCGTGAGGAACTCGACGGCCACCATGTTCCTCGCGCCGAGCAGCCAGTAGGCCCGCAGCGCCGTCCGCGGATCGACGCCGCCGATCGTGGGGGCGTCGGTGGCCACGCAGCGGACCTGCCTCTCCGCGAGATGGGCGATCGCCTTCGCGTCGAGGGCCGCCACCGTCACCAGCGGCGACGCCGGCCAGCGGTCGCGGCCGACCGTGCCCGCGAGGTGGCGGACGTCCACGACCCGCATCCAGCCGCAGGTCTGCGCGATCGGCACCTGCTCGGTCGTCACGCGGCTCACTCCCCGCAGACCGAACTCCTTCTCGAACTCCTCGAGCCACGCCCGCGTCTCCGGCGCCGCCGCTGCCGCCGGCAGGGGCTCCGGCGGCAGGGCGTAGCTCGGCGGCACGAGGTGCGTGCCGGCGTGGGCTTCGAAGATGTGGCCGTGGTGGTAGAGCTGCAGGTTGTCCGACCAGAGGAAGTCCGTCTTCGTGTAGCGGTGGCGGTGGCGGGCCACGCCGGCGCCCGGCCAGGTGAGCGGCAGGTCGATCGACATCGTCACGGAAAGGTCGGCGACCCGCCGCTTGCGTGCCGCGTCGATGAGCCAGGCGGGCAGCTCGCCGCCGACGCGCCGTACTTGAGCGCGGCGAAGTGGACCGGCTCGCCGAGGTTCGGCATCGGCCCCATCGTGGGGCTGTCGGTGCCGATGTGCATCGAGATCAGCGTGTCGACGTTGTAGTCGCTCTCGCGGCCGATCCGCGCGACCGGCTCG
>JBBAVU010000007.1:11485-23598 GCA_040397565.1 Pirellulales bacterium
TCGACCGCCGCCGACGTCGAGCGGATCGTCGAGGCGTTTCGCGGGCTGCCCGCCAAGATCTCCGCCATCAAGGATTTCGAGTGGGGGACCGATGTCTCGTCCGAGGGGAAGTCGCAGGGGTTCACCCACTGTTTCCTGGTCACGTTCGCCGGCGAGGCCGATCGCGACACCTACCTGCCGCACCCGGCCCACAAGGAATTCGTGTCGATCGTCGGGCCGCATGTGGACAAGGTTTGCGTCGTCGACTACTGGACCAGGCCGTGATGGGACGGCTCGAAAGGGCTGCCGCGGCCGCTCTTCCTCCCGTCCCTCGGCCCGCCAGCGGCCGCCCGGCCGAACTGGCCTAGGGGCGGCGGAAAAGCCGAATTAGACTCGGAGCGTTCGCACCCCCGGGTTTGCTGTCACACGATGCTTCGATACTGGACCGCCGGTGAATCGCACGGCCCCGCGCTCGTCGCCCTGGTGGACGGATTCCCCGCCGGCCTCTCGGTCGACGCTTCCGCGATCGACCGTGAACTCGTGCGCCGCCAGGGGGGATACGGCCGCGGAGGCCGCCAGCGGATCGAGACCGACGCCGTGACGTTTCTCTCCGGGCTCTGGAAGGGCGTCACGCTCGGAAGCCCGCTTGCCCTGCAGGTGGTGAACCGTGACGCCAAGCTGGAGCGGCTCGACGACGTCGACCGTCCGCGTCCCGGCCACGCCGACCTGCCCGGGTCGATCAAGCATCTCGGGGGCATTCGCGCGGTGCTCGAGCGGGCGAGCGCCCGCGAGACGGCCGCGCGGGTCGCTGCGGGAGCGCTCGCGAAGCAGCTCCTCTCGCTCTTCGGCATCGAGGTGGCCGGATGGGTGCGTGAACTCGGCGACGTCGTGCTCGGCGACCGCGACGGATCGATCGGCGAACTCCGCGCGATCCGCGACTCGAGCTCCGTCTACTCGCTCCATCCCGATCGCGACAAGGAGGTCGAGGCCCTCATCGACAAAGTCGGCAAGGAGGGTGACACGCTCGGCGGCATCGTCGAAACGCGGGTGGACGGGCTTCCGATCGGCCTCGGGACCCACGCCCAGTGGGACCTCAAGCTCGACGGCAGGATCGCGCAGGCCGTCATGGCCGTGCAGGCGATCAAGGGTGTCGAGATCGGCCTCGGCTTCGAGGCGGCCAGGCGCCGCGGTTCGCAGGTGCACGACCCGATCCAGTTCGACGCCTCGAAGCGGGCGGGCCCCGCCCTCGGCTTCACCCGGCCGACCAACAATGCCGGCGGACTCGAGGCGGGCATGACCAATGGCCAGCCGCTCGTCGTCCGCGCAGCGATGAAGCCGATCAGCACGCTCCGCAAGCCGCTGGAATCGGTGAACCTCCGGACGAAGCAGCCGGAGGAGGCCGCCTACGAGCGGAGCGACGTCTGCGCGGTGAGCGCCGCGAGCGTGATCGTCGAGAACGTCGTCGCGTTCGAGGTCGCCGCGGCGTTCGTCGACAAGTTCGGCGGCGACAGCGTCGAGGAGATGCGGGCCCGCTACGCCCTCTACCATGACCTCGCGGAGGCGAGATAGCAGGGCACGACCTCGCGGAGGCGAGGTAGGCGGCGGAGGGAATCGCCGGATCAGGGAGCCGGATCAGGAAGATCGGACAGGGATGTTCGTCGAACGGTCGGAGTCGCGGGTGAGGTCGGCAAGGACGGCGTTCGTGCTCGTCTGCCTCGTGCCATGCGCGGTGCTCGCGGCCTGGGCCGCCTACTGGAAAAGCGGCGTTCACCGTGACGTCGCGGCCGCCGCGTGGGCGAGGGAGATCGGCCTCGCTGTCCGCTGCGAGCAGGTCGACCACGTGCGGCCTGGATGCGTGAGGCTCTCGAACTGCGAGATCCGGGCCGACGACGGGTCGGCCGAGGCGAGCTTCGACGTCGTCGAGGTCGAGACGACCCCGGCCGAGGTTCGGATCCGTCTGCCCGTGTTCCACGCCACGCGCGAGGCCTGTGCGGCGATCGGCCGGATGGCGAGCAACTGGCTCACGGAGCCCGCACGGCATCGGAGGGCGTGGCTCGTCGACGTCGGGAGTGTGCGGTGGCCAGACGGGGACGATGGGGATCGCGACGCCGCCTCCGGAGTCCGCGTGGAGTGCGTCGCCGTCGGTTCCGAGAGGGCCGTCCGCATCCGGCGGGAGCCCGCGACGAACGACGAGGTGCGGATCGTTCGGTCGGCCGACGGCCGTAGCGGCCGATTCGCCGTCGAAGCGAGGGTGGACGATCCGGTGCCCGCGGCCTGCGTGGTCGCGGCGATCGGTCTGCCGGTGGATGGCGTCACCGGATGGTGCTCGGGATCGATCGCTGCCGAGTGGTCGGTCGACGGGGCGGGCAACGGTTGGAGTGGGGAGGTGTCGGGCTCGCTCGACCGCTTCGACGCTTCGTCGCTCGCGAGGTTCCTCGGCTCGCCGATGCGATTCGAGGGACCGACACGGTTCGACCTCGCCTCGGCCACGCTCTCTGCTGGAAGGCTCGTGCGTGCGAACGCGACGATCGACGTCGCCCCCGCCGTCGTCTCGCAGGAACTGCTCGAGCGGTTCGTGCAGGTGATGCAGTGTCGCGCGGGCGAGGACTATCTCGGCCGCGATACCGGCCTCTCGTCGCTCGGCGTGCGGCAGGTGGATCGCGTCGGCTGCTCGCTGACGATCGACGCCTCGGGCGCGAGAATTCGTCCGGCCGATGCCACAAGCCGGGGCATCGTGACCGCCGGCGGTCGGACGGTGCTCGAGGCCCCGGGCGAGACGGTCGCGATCGAACGGATCCCCTGGGCATTTGCTCCGCGCGACGCCCGCCCGCTCCCGGCCACGGCCGCGACGGCATGGCTCACCCCCCTGCTGCCGCCGTCTCCCTCTCCCGAGCGTCGGTAGCAGGCTCTCGCAGGGTTCGGGACTGCCCGTGGCACGCGCAGTCCCGAAACTATGAACGCTGGATTTGACGCATTTTTGACGGAGAGTCGACCGCGATCTGACGCAGCGAGGCTGGCAAAACGGACGAGATTGATCAAAGTAATTTCATTGAGGCAGGTCTCCCCGGCAACCAGAGCGAGAGGTAGCGGAACGATGCTTGAACAACGTGAGGCAGGTGTGGCGCTCGAGGGTGTTGGTTCGGCGTTCGGCAGCGATCACGACGACATGCCGCCGGCCGGTGTCGAGCCCCGCCGCGACGGGATCGTCGACACCGCCGTCCATGACCTCGCCAAGGACATCGACTGGCCGACCCTTCTTTGGATCGCGGGCATCCATGCGATGGCCCTTGCGGCGCCCTTCACGTTCACCTGGTCGGGGCTCGCCATCTGCCTCGTGCTCTGCTGGATGACCGGGTCGCTCGGCGTCTGCCTCGGCTACCACCGGATGCTGACCCACGGAAGCTTTCTCACCTACCCGCCGGTCAGATGGCTGTTTGCCTTCATCGGCGGGATCTCGGGGGAGGGATCGGCCGTCGTGTGGGTGGCAAACCACCGCAAGCACCACGCCTTCAGCGACCAGCCCGGCGATCCCCACACGCCGCGGGAGGGAGGGCTCTGGGCCCACATGCTCTGGCTGTTCCCGAGGCACTCGGCCGAGGAGGTCGAGGCGCACGTGAAGCGGTGGGCGCCGGATCTCGCCCGCGATCGAGGGATCATGTTTCTCCACCATACGTTCATCCTCTGGCATCTCCTCATGGGCGGGGCGCTGCTCGGCCTCGGCTGGGCCTGGTATGGGCCGGCCGTGGGGCTTTCGTGGCTCGTATGGGGGATGGCCGTGCGGATGATCTATGTCTTCCACGTGACGTGGTTCGTGAACTCCGCGACCCACATGTGGGGCTACCGGAATTACGAGACGACCGACGACTCGAAGAACCTCTGGTGGGTCGGCCTGCTCGCCTTCGGCGAGGGCTGGCACAACAATCACCACGCGTTCCAGCGGATGGCCAAGCACGGCCACAAGTGGTGGGAGATCGACACGACCTACTGGGTGATCCTCGGGCTCGAGAAGCTGGGGCTCGCCTGGAACGTGGTGCATAATCCTCCGAAGCCGGCGGTCGCCCGCATGGGGCAGTGACCGCCCTCCGGTCGAACGGCTGAAACGCCCAGTGTTTGAAACGCCCAGTGTTTTCGGCCCTCGATTGCAATTTCAGGCCCTTCTCGTAGACTTCGGCCCTGGAAACAAGGGTTGAACATCGGTGGCCGCGCGGCCGCCATCCTCGTTGTGGAGCCGGCCCGAACTGGCCGGCGAAAGAGTTCATGTCGTTGACGAAACAAAACAAGCAGGAGTTGATCGGCTCCTTCAAGCGTGGCAAGGCCGACACCGGATCAGCGGAGGTGCAGATCGCCCTCCTTTCCGGACGGATCTCGCAACTCACCGGTCATTTCAAGAAGCACTCGAAAGACTTCGCCAGTCGCCGTGGACTGCTGATGATGGTCAGCCGTCGTCGCCGGCTCCTGGACTACCTGAAGCGGGTCGCACCGAGCCGCTATCTCGAGGTCATCAAGCGGCTCGACATCAGGAAGTGATTCGGGCCGCCGCGCTCCCGATCGATCCAGGCCCTCCGCGGCCTTCGGCGATCCGGAGGATCGCGTCCGGCTCAGTTGGTCGTCGACGGTGTCGTTCACCCGAGACGACGGGACAGCATTCGATTTCGTGGTTCGATGAATTTCGCCGGAGCGTTTCCGGCGGTTGGAACAGGGCGGCGAAACAGCCGCCGAAAATGATCGCAGTCGCCGCGGAAAAGCCGCAGGCCGACGGTGCGACAAAGCAGTGAAGGAGAAAACGTGAAAGTTCGAGTTGAACGGAAGATCGGCGAAGGGGTTTTGAGCATCGAGACGGGCGTGCTCGCCAAGCAGGCGGCGGGGGCTGTGCTCGTGCAGTATGGCGACACGACGGTGCTCGTGGCTGCCGCGACGGGCGCTCCGCGGCTCGGCATCGACTTCTTCCCGCTCACCTGTGACTACCGGGAGCGGGCCGCCGCCGCCGGCAAGTTTCCTGGCGGCTTCCTCAAGCGCGAGGGACGGCCGACGATGAAGGAGACGCTCACGAGCCGTCTCATCGACCGGCCGATCCGGCCGCTTTTCCCCGAGGGCTTCTACGACGAGGTGCAGGTGCAGGCGTCGGTGCTCTCGAGCGACAAGCAGAACGACGGCGACGTGCTCGCCATGAACGGCGCGTCGGCCGCGCTGTGCGTCTCCCCGCTGCCCTTCCAGGGCCCGCTTGGCAGCGTCCGCCTCGCCCAGATCGACGGCGTGTTCGTGCCGTTCCCGACGCAGGACCAACTCGAGGAGAGCGACCTCGACCTGATCGTCTCCGGCAGCGAGAAGGCCGTGCTCATGATCGAGGGCTTCGCCCGCGAGATGCCGGAAGACCGCATGCTCGAGGCGATCGAGGAGTGCCACCGGATTATCCGCGAGATCTGCCAGATGCAGATCGAGTTGATGCGTCAGGCCGGCAAGGAGAAGAAGGAATACGTCCTCGCCGACTACTCCGCCCTGCGGGCCCGGCTCACGTCCGACTACCTCGCCGAACTCAAGGCGGCCAAGGGGCTGCCCGTCAAGCAGGACCGCGGCCAGGCGGTCAAGGCACTGAAGGAGAAGGCCAAGGCGGCCGTCATCCCGACCGAGCCCGGGTTCGAGTTCAAGCCGGGTCAGGCCGGCGGCATCAGCGAGGCCGACTTCTCGCACGTCTGGCACGGCCTGGAGGAGCGGGCGGTCCGCGAGTTGATCCTCGAGGGTCGTCGGCCCGATGGCCGCGACTCGAAGACGCTGCGGCCGATCAACTGCGAGGTGGACCTCCTTCCCCGCGTGCACGGCTCCGCACTGTTCCAGCGGGGTGAGACGCAGGCCCTCGTCACCATCACGCTCGGCACCGGCAAGGACGAGCAGCGGGTCGACGGCCTCATCGACGAGTACTCGAAGAAGTTCATGCTCGACTACTACTTTCCGTCGTTCTCCGTCGGCGAGGTGCGGCCGATCCGCGGCCCCGGTCGCCGGGAGATCGGTCACGGCGCGCTCGCGGAGCGGAGCGTGAAGCCCGTGCTGCCGGCGCCCGACGAGTTCCCCTACACGATCCGGGTGATCTCCGACATTCTCGAGAGCAACGGCTCGAGCTCGATGGCGAGCGTCTGCGGCGCGACCCTCGGCCTCATGGCCGCCGGCGTGCCGATCTCGAACCCGGTCGCGGGCATCTCCGTCGGCCTCGTGAAGCAGTCGGACGACCAGTGGCTCCTCCTCACCGACATCATCGGCGACGAGGATCACTACGGCGACATGGACTTCAAGATCGCGGGGTCGCAGGCCGGCATCACCGGCATCCAGCTCGACCTCAAGATCGACGGCATCTCGCGGGACATCATCGCGGGCACGCTCAAGCAGTCCCGCGAAGCCCGCATGGAGATCCTCAAGGCGATGCTCTCGGCGATCCGCCGGCCGCGCCAGGAGATCTCGCCGTGGGCTCCTCGGCTCCTGCGGACGCAGATCAATCCCGAGAAGATCGGCCTGCTCATCGGCCCCGGCGGCAAGACGATCCGGGCGATCCAGGAGTCGACCGGCGCCTCGATCGAGGTGGAGGACGACGGCACCGTGACCGTCGCCAGCCACGACGCCGAGGGGGCGATGGCGGCCATGGCGAAGATCGAGGCGCTCACCGCGAGCATCCAGGTCGGCAGGATCTACGAGGGACGCGTGACGAGCATCAAGGACTTCGGCGCGTTCATCGAGCTCGTGCCCGGCAAGGACGGCCTCTGCCACATCAGCGAGCTTTCCGACGAGTACGTCTCGAGCGTCGGTGATGTCTGCCGGATCGGCGACGTCATGCGGGTGAAGGTGATCGCGGTGGACGAGCAGGACCGCGTGAAGCTCAGCCGCAAGGCCGTCATCCGTGAGCAGGCCGAGGCGGGCACCCAGAGCGGATCCTGATCCGGATCGCGATGCCGTCGAGCGATGTCGATGGTCTGACCAACGGGGGCCGCTCGCCCGCGAGCGTGGTCGCGGAGTTGGCGGCGCTCGTGGGCGGACTCGCCCACGAGATCCGCAATCCGCTCTCCACCATTCGGCTCAACATGGAGCTGCTTGCGGAGGACTTCCCGGAACCTCGGGGCGACGAGCCCGGGAAGTCGGCCGCGGAGAAGCACCGCGACCGCCGTGCGCGGGCGAAGATCGAGCTCGTGCGGCAGGAGTGCGACCGGCTCGAGAAGCTCCTTGGCGACTTCCTCGACTTCGCGAGGCAGGAGCAGCTGTCGCTCGAGCCGGGCAGCCTCAACGTCGAGATCTCACAGCTGCTCGACTTCTTCGCGCCGCGGGCCGACGAGGCCGGCGTGGAGGTCCTGCGATACCTCGATCCGCAGCTGCCGGCCGTCATGCTCGACCGCGACTCGTTCCGCTCGGCGGTCTTGAACCTCCTCATCAATTCCGTGCAGGCGATGCACGCGGCGAATGATTCCGCCGGCGGAGGCAATTCTGCGGGCGGAGGAAGTGCGTCCGCGGGCCAGCTCGTCGTTCGCACGAGGTCGAGCGGCCGCGGCGTGCTCCTCGAGCTCATCGACACCGGGCCGGGCATGGACGAGGAGACGCTCGCGAAGGCCTTCACGGCCTTCTACACGACCAAGCAGGGAGGCTCGGGCCTCGGGCTGCCGACGGCCCGGAAGATCGTGGAGGCCCATGGCGGAAGCATCGACGTGGAGAGCGCCCCGGGCCGCGGCACGAAGGTCGCGATCTGGCTTCCGGTGCCGGCCCGCCTCGCCTCGTAGCAGACTGTGTCGGCTCACCACCGCCAGGAGAGCCCGGAGCCGCCGAAGAAGTCGGCCGCCGCCTCGTTGAGGCCCACGGCCGCGTGGACGTCGATCTGGAGGTTCGGCAGCAGGAACCAGTGAAGGCCGCCGTGCGAGTAGGCCTGCTGCGGCACCCCCACCCCGCCCGCCTGCGCGAACACGACGAATTCGTTGAAGAGCATCACCCGCGGGCCGAGGTCGTACTCGAAGTTGAAGGTCTGGAGGTACTCGGTGTAGTAGCCGGCCGCGTCGGGGTTGCGACGACGGTTGACGTTGGTGTTGCATTCGATCTCCAATCGCTCGCCCACCCGCCAGGCATAGACGAAGTTCATGCCCGGCAGCACCTCGTCGGCGGTGTAGGCCGGGCTGCCGGTCGGCACCTTCATCTGCGGGAAGATCGTGAGCTCCGGCAGGAGCCCGGCCTGCGCCGCGAGCGCCACCTTCGCACCGAGGTAGAGGTCGTCGCTCCCGGCGGCGGTGAACGGTCCGTCCGGCCCCGAGGAGGCCTCCGCGAAGGAGTTGTACTGGATGCGAAACTCGAACCATTCCTGGAACAGGCCGGCCCGGATGAGCGTCTCGGGGAACGAATGCAACTGCCGAGTCGTGCCGGCCGAACGGTCGAGGTAGTAGGTGTAGCCGTTCTCGACCTGCACACGGCCGAGGCCGACGGTCGAGGCTGCCTCGGCCAGGTGCGGCCGATCGGTGACGATCCGATCGCCGTAGAGCCCTTCCTCACCGCCGCCGTCGTCGCCTCCGTCGTAGTTGTAGGAGAGCAGCTTCTTGGGCCGCCCGCCGTCGGGGCCATCGGACTTCGCGAGGGTGGGCACGAGGGCCGCAGCGACCACCGACGGCACGATCACGCACGGGCCAAGCAGCCTCCAACGCGCGTGTGCTTTCCGTGCCGTCATGTGCTTAGATTCGGTCGATCGAGCGGGTCTCTTTACCGGCGGCATTTCAGGGAGGGCCCGCGTCTGCCGCAGCCCCCCCGTTCGTCGCCGCTCGCCCGCTCATCCGCTTCCGACAAGCTTTCGCTGGGAAAACTGGACGGAGCGGCCACGGGCTTCGTACCATCACCCATATGCCGCAGCCCGCCCCGGAGCCCCCGTCTGACACGTCCGCCAACGCCCTGGTGCGGGTGCTCGTCGTCGACAACGACATCGTGCACGCGCGAACGATGGGGGAAGGGCTCGAGCGGCTCGGCTTCCGCTGCACGATCGCCGGCGGCGGCAACGAGGGTGCGAGGAAGCTCGAGCAGGAGTCCTTCGACGTCGTCGTGACCGACCTCATGATGAACGACATCGGGGGTCTCGAGATCCTCGCCCGCGCGAAGAAGGCTTCGCCGGAGACGGAAGTGATCGTGGTCACCGGCCACGGCACGATTCCCTCGGCCGTTGCCGCGATGCAGCAGGGGGCGACGACCTACCTCCAGAAGCCCCTCGACCTCTCCCACCTTCGGCAGGCCGTCGAGCGGGCGAGCGAGGGAATCCGGCTGAAGCGGCAGAACGCGGAGCTCAACCGGCGACTCGACGAGAAGTTCGGCTTCGAGGGGGTGATCGGATCGAGCCCCCAGATGCTCTCGCTCATCGAGCGGCTCAAGCGGATCGCCCCCACCGACGCGACGGTGCTCATCCAGGGGGAGACCGGCACCGGCAAGGAGCTTGTCGCGCAGGCGATCCACCAGAACAGCCCGCGGAAGGCGAAGCCCTTCGTGGCGCTCAACTGCGCGGCCCTCAGCGAGAACATCCTCGAGAGCGAGCTGTTCGGCCACGTGAAGGGGGCGTTCACCGACGCCTCGAGCGACCGGATCGGCAAGTTCGAGTACGCCAACGGCGGCACGCTCTTCCTCGACGAGGTCGGCGACATGCCGATGGCGACCCAGATCAAGCTGCTGCGGGTGCTCGAATCGGGGGAGATCACGCGGGTCGGATCCAACTCGCCCTTGAAGGTCAACGTCCGCATCCTCTCCGCGACCAACCGCAACCTCGAGGAAGCGATCCAGTCGGGGCTGTTCCGCAGCGACCTCTACCACCGCCTGAAGGTCGTGACGATCGGGATTCCCACGCTCCGCGAGCGATCGGCCGACATCCCTCTCCTGATCGAGCACTTCGTGCGGATCTACTCGAAGCGGCACGGGAAGCAGATCACGGGCGTGTCGCTCGCGGCGCGGAAGCGGCTCGGGGCGTTCGCGTGGCCGGGCAATGTGCGGCAGTTGCGAAACGTCGTCGAAAGCATGGTCGTCGTCGACTGCGACGGCACGCTCGACGTCGACGACCTGCCGCTCGAGCTGGAGCTCGAGCCGACGGCCGCCGCGGACCCGGCCTCCGCGACGCCGGCCGATCAAGCGGGCGGGATCGCGGCGCTCGTCGGCAAGCCGCTCGAGGAGATCGAGCGGATCTTCATCGGCGAGACGCTGAAGCTCACCGGCGGCAACCGCGAGCAGGCGGCGGAGCTTCTGGGCATCGGCGAGCGTACTCTCTACCGGAAGATCAAGGAGTTTCAGCTCACGTGAGCCGCACGGCACGAATTGCGAAGCTCCCCCCCTCTGTGGTCAATCGCATCGCCGCGGGCGAGGTCGTGGAACGGCCCGCGAGCGTGGTGAAGGAGCTGCTCGAAAACGCCATCGACTCGGGCCCCACCCGGGTGGAAGTCGGCGTGGAGCAGGGCGGGATCGCGCTCGTCCGCGTCACCGACGACGGCTCCGGCATCGAGCCGGAAGACCTGCCCCTGGCGGTCGAGAACCACGCCACGAGCAAGCTCCGGCAGGCCGACGATCTCGCGGAGGTGGCCACGCTCGGCTTCCGCGGGGAGGCGCTGTCGTCGATCGGCGAGGTCGCCCGGCTCGTGATCCGCTCGCGGCCCCCCTCGCGCGAAAGCGGCGGCATGATCGAGATCGATTGCGGCGAGGCGAGGCCGGTGGTCCCCTGCGGCGGTGCGGTCGGCACCACCGTCGAGGTCCATCAGCTCTTCGCGAAGATTCCGGCGAGGCGGGCGTTCCTGCGGACGGCGGCGACGGAGTGGGCGCACGTCTCCGATGCGTTCACTCGCACGGCGCTTGCGCATCCGTCGATCGCGATGACGCTCTCGCACAACGGGCGGGCGATCCACGAGCTTCCGGCCGTGGAGAGCTGGCTGGACCGCATCGCCGGCATCCACGGCGGCTCGCTCGCGGAGAGACTGCTTGCGGTGAGGGCTGAAGCCGACGGCGCGGTCGTCGAGGGCTGGGTCGGCCGGCCCGAGGACGACATGGCGAGCACCCGCCTTCAGCACCTGTTCGTGAATGGACGGCCCTTTCGCGACCGCTCGATCCTCCACGCGGTGCAGGAGGCCTACCGCGGGCTGTTGTTGACCGGCCGCCAGCCGATCGTCTTCCTCCGGATCGTGGTCGAGCCGTCGCAGGTGGACGTAAACGTGCACCCGGCCAAGACGGAGGTCCGGTTCCGCGAGCCTTCGAAGCTCCATCAGCTTGTGCTCGCGGCGGTCCGGACGTCGTTTCTGTCGGCGGACCTTTCGGCCCGGCTGGTTCCGCCGGTCGATCGGCACGCGTCGGCCGTCCGCCCCGCGTTCGAGCCGAGCTCCGTGCCCGCTTTCCGTCCGCATGGGTTGGGGAGCGGCGTTGCCTTCTCGCCCCGCCTCGCCGGCGGGATGCCCGCGGCGGAGACCGACCGGCGTCGCGATCCCTCCCTGCCCTTCGGCGAGGCCGTGACCGCCGAAGCTCCACGCGGCGGCCCCGCGGCCGCTTCCCGCCCGTCGCCCGCCGTCGAGACGACGCCGAGGGCGATCCAGATGCACGACCGCTACCTCGTCGTCGAGACGCCGGAAGGGATCGAGGTGATCGACCAGCACGCGCTCCACGAGCGGGTGCTCTTCGCCGAGATGCGTGAGTCGCTCGCCGGAGGCACGCTCGAGTCGCAGCGGCTGCTCGTGCCGGAGACGGTCGAGCTCGCGGCCGCCGAGACCGAGCTCCTCCGTGCCCACGCCCCGTTGCTCGAGCGGGTGGGCCTCCGGGTCGAGCCTTTCGGCGGTTCCGGTGTGGCCGTGACGGCCAAGCCCGCCCTCTCCCGGCGAACCCCCGCCGCGACGCTCCTGCGGGAGGTGCTCGGCCGGCTCGAGAACGCCGATGCCGGCGAGCCGGAGCGGCTGCTCGACGACGTGCTCCACGGCATGGCCTGCAAGGCGGCGATCAAGGCCGGGGATCCGCTTTCGCGTCAGGAGATCGACGCCCTTGTCAGCCGCCGCGAGGGCGTGGAGGATTCCCACCACTGCCCGCACGGCCGGCCCACGACGCTCAAGCTCTCGCGGCAGGAGCTTGACCGACAGTTCCGCCGCACATGAGCATGCCGACACCACAAGTCGCAGGGCACA
>JBBAVU010000007.1:23698-30591 GCA_040397565.1 Pirellulales bacterium
ATCGGCCGTGGCCGCCACCGCCACGTGATCGCCGAGCACAAGCACCTCGCCGACAACGGCATCCAGTTCGTCGAGCTGCGGCTGGACTACATCCAGGGCGAGGTGCAGGTGAAGCGGCTGCTCCGCGACCGCCCCTGCCCCGCGATCGTCACGTGCCGACGGTCGTCGGACGGCGGGCGCTGGGGACGGTCGGAGGAGGCCAGGCTCGTCGTGCTCCGGACGGCGATCGTCGAGGGGGCCGACTACGTGGACCTCGAGGACGACATCGCGTCGAAGGTGCCTCGATATGGCAAGACGAAGCGGATCGTGAGCCACCACGATTTCCACCGTACGCCCACGGACCTCGCGGGGCTGCACCAGAAGCTCGCCTCGATGGATGCCGACATCGTGAAGATCGCCACGATGGCGAACCATCCCGACGACAACCTGCGGATGCTCGAACTCGTGCGGGCGAGCAAGGTGCCGACGGTCGGGATCTGCATGGGAGACATCGGCGTGCCGACCCGCGTGCTCGGGCTCCGCTGCGGGAGCCCCTTCACGTTTGCGACGTTCCACGACGACCGTGTCATGGCGCCGGGGCAGATCGGCTGGAAGCAGATGCGGGACCTCTACCGCGTCGACGCGGTCACGGATGCGACGAAGATTCTCGGCGTGATCGCGGACCCGGTCGCCCACAGCCTCAGCCCGGCCGTCCACAACGCGGCCTACGCGGCCGCGGGGATCGACGCGGTCTACCTGCCGTTTCGCGTTCCTGCGGAGCATCTCGCCGACTTCCTGAAGTCGATGGCGAGATGGCCGCTCTCGGGACTGAGCGTCACGATCCCGCACAAGGAAAAGGTGCTCGCCGTCGCGAAGCCCGCCGATGACAACGTGACGGCGATCGGAGCCGCCAACACGCTCGTCATTGCCGGCGACGGGCTCGCGGCCTACAACACCGACGCGACGGCCGCGATCGAGAGCATCGAGGCGTTGCTGGAGTCGGCCGAGGGGGAGGCAGATACGGCCTTTCCCAAGACGGCGCTCGTGCTCGGTGCCGGCGGCGCCGCGCGGGCCGTGGCGTTCGGCCTGAAGCGGAGGCACGTCGACGTGACGGTGACCGGCCGCACGGCCGAGCGGGCGAGGAAGCTCGCGGCCGACGTCGGCTGCAAGGCGATCGAGTGGCAGGCTCGGTATCGGCTCCCCTACGACTGCATCGTCAACACGACCCCGATCGGAATGCATCCCAACGTCGACGAGACGCCCTTCGACCGCGAGCACCTGCGGCCCTACATGATCGTCTTCGACTCCGTCTACAATCCGGAAAACACGCTCCTCTTGAAGGACGCGCGGGCGTCCGGATGCCGGACCGTGACGGGCGTGGAGATGTTCGTGCGGCAGGCGGCGGAACAGCACCGGCTCTGGCACGGGGCGGAGCCACCCCCCGGCGTCATGCGTGAAGCCGTGAAACGGGCCACCGCATCCCACAAGTCGCCCGCCTGACGCGGTCACAGGGTCGTTCATGCCACGCCTCACGCTCGTCGGCTTCCGCGGCACAGGCAAGACGACGGTCGCGTCGGCGATCGCGTCGCGGCTCGGATGCGATTGGCAGGACGCCGACGTCGCCTTCGAGCGGCAGGCCGGAGTCACGGTGGCGGAGTTCTTCGCCTCTCATGGGGAGCCCGCGTTCCGCGAACGCGAGACCGAACTGCTCTCGAGCCTGCTTTCCACGTGCGACGGGGTGCTCGCGACGGGAGGCGGGGTGGTCGTCCGCGAGGCGAACCGTCGGCTCCTCGTGGCACGCGGGCGGCCGGTCGTCTGGCTCGACGCGACACCCGAGAGCGTGCGGCGACGGCTCGAGGCCGATCCCGCGACGGCCGCGAGAAGGCCTTCGCTCACCGGCGGCGACCCGTTCGCCGAGGTGGAGCGGATCCTCCGCGAGCGGGAGCCGCTCTACGCGGAGGTGGCCGACCTGCGGATCGACACGTCGCACGTCTCGCCGGGGGAAGTTGTCGATCGGATCGCCGCGTGGATCGGGCCGCGAACCCTCGCTCCTGGAAGCGGCCCGTGATGCTCGCTTTTGCCCTTTCGCCGGACTCGATCACCCCGCACGCCGCGGGCGGGATCGCCTTCGCGGCGGCGGGCGGTCTGCTCGGGTGGGCCGTGGTCGCGGGGGTCGGCGGCATCATCCGCGGGATCGAGCTGGGGTCGGGAGAGCCCGTTCGGCCATCGCGTTGTCCATCGCGAGCCGCGGGGCTCGGCTTCGTGATTGCGGCGATCGGGTCGGCTGTCGGCGTGTATTGCTGGGAGGTGGCCGCCATGGGACTGGATCCGGCCGCATTACCGCCGGATGGCGGCCTTGCCGCATGGCCGCGGACGGCCGCGCACCTCGTGCTCTTCGCCTTCATGGCCGCGGCGGTCTGGTGCGACCTCGAATACCGGGTCATCCCCGACGCGATCACGGTGCCGGGGGCGATCCTCGGCATGCTCTGCGTCACCGCGTGCCCGGACCTGCTGCTTCCGGTCGGTTGGGAGCAGCCGAGGAGCTACGCGCCGCCGCTCGTGGAGGCCGACGTGCTCGGCGCGCTCGGTCCGCTGCGGGGCACGGCCGGCTCGGCCTGGTTCGCTCCCGCGCCGTCGCCCTGGGGACTCGCGGCGGTCGCCGCGGCATTCACGGCGTGGTGGGTCGTCTGCACCGCACCCGCGGCGGCCCGCTCGGGCTGGCAGGATCCGCGGGCGTGGATCCTCCCCGCAGGCCTCGCGGCGGTCGCGGCCGCGTGGATGGCGGGCGGCCGCGATGGAGGGATCGCGCACTTTCGCGCGGCCGAGGCCTCGCTCTTCGGGGCGGTCGTGTCCGGTGGGATCGTCTGGCTCATCCGCGAGGCTGCGTCGCGGGCGCTCGGCCGCGAGGCGATGGGGCTCGGCGACGTGACGCTCATGGCGATGGTCGGCGCCTGGTGCGGCTGGCAGCACGGCGTGCTCACGTTCTTCGCGGCGGCGTTCATCGGGCTCGCGCAGGGCGTCATCGCCTGGATCGCCCGTCGCGACCACGAGCTGCCCTACGGGCCGAGCTTGTGTCTCGCCGGGGCGATCGTGATCCTCGCGTGGCGGGGCGTGTGGGAACGGGTCTCCATCCACTTCGAGGAGCCGCTCCTGCTTTTCGCCGCGGTTTGCGGCGTGATCGTGCTCACGGCCCTGGCACTTGCCGGCTGGGCCCGCGTGCGGGGCTGAGCATCGTCGGCCGGACTTTCCCCGGGGCATTTCGGCCTTGCCGCGGCCGCCCCAGGCCCCCTACGCTCCCCCGGCCCCGCTCGAGGGGCCTGGAGCAGGCAATGCTGGCATGCCGTCGCGCGATCCGTTTCGTGTGCCGCGTCTACGCGGCGTGGATCGTCGTCGCGATGGCCGCAGGCTGCTCCCAGAACATCTTCAAGACCGGGCTCGTGCGGCCCGGAACGTCCCCGCCGACGCCGGGGCTATCGCCGCCGGTGATCGAGGGGCCGCCGTTGGTCTCGATGGACGGCGTGCCGCCGATGCTGCCCCCGTCGTCCCAGGCGGGGATGGTGCCGGCGGTGCCGGGCGGAGCGGCGGCCGAAGCGATGCTCGCGCAGAGCCGCGAGCAGTCGACGCTCCTGAAGGAGGAGGTGGACGCGCTGCGGCAGCAGCTTGCAAGCACCTCGTCGCAGCTTGCCGCGGCGAGGCAGGCCGGTGGAACCGGCATCATGCCGCCGAGCAGCCCCGCAGCCGACGCGTTCGCGAGGGGGGCGGCAGGACCGCAGGCCGCCGCGGTCGCGAAGCCCACGATCGGTCCGGCCGACATGCAGGCGGCGATGGGACAGCTCAATCTTTCCGACGGGCAGGCGAGGTTCGACGGCGGGGTCGTTCGCATCGAGATTCCCTCCGACAGGCTCTTCGAGGGATCGACCGCCGCGCTCCTTCCGGGTGGCGCCGCGACGCTCTCGCAGGTCGCCTCGGAACTCGCCCGCGTCTATCCGAACCACTTTATCGGCATCGAGGGACACCTCGACAGCGAGCCGCTCCCGGCGGGAGCGCAGCTGCCCCCCCACCAGCTCACGGCCGCCCGCGCGGCGGCCGTGTTCGACTTCTTCACGAGCCGTACGTCGCTGCCCGGGCGGCAGCTGTTCCTCGTGGCCCACGGGCCGAATCATCCTGTCGTGTCCAATGCGACCGCCGCGGGCCGCTCGCGAAACCGTCGGATCGAGCTCGTCGTCTACCCCGAGACGCTCGCCCCCGCCGCCGGCTCCTGAGCGGCCTCCCATCGGGGGTTTTTCGCGTACAATCCGCGGGCGATGCGTCCAGCGAACCTCACGATCGTCGACTACGGCAGCGGCAACCTGCGGAGCGTCCAAAAGGCGATCGAGGCCTGCGGCGCGGCGGCCTCGATCACGACCGACCCCCAGGCCGTGGCCGAGGCGGAGGTGCTCGTGCTGCCGGGCGTCGGGGCCTTCGGCGACGCGATGAAGGAGCTTTCGGCCCGCGGCCTCGTCGAGCCGATCCGTCGGCACATCGCCCTCGACCGGCCCTTTCTCGGGATCTGCATGGGCCTTCAGCTGCTCTTCGATCGCGGCGAGGAGGGCGGGTCGGCGGGCGACTGGCCGAAGGGGCTTGGCGTCCTCGAGGGGGACGTCGTCCGCTTCGACCTTCCGGAGGGAGTGAAGGTGCCCCACATGGGCTGGAACCGGGTCGACTGGCGACGCCGAACCGATGGATCGTCGCCCGCCGCCGCCGTCGGCGACGACGCCTGGTTCTACTTTGTGCACTCCTACCACGCGCGGCCGCGAGACGAGTCGGTCGTGCTGGGCCGCACCGACTACTCCGGGCCGTTCTGTTCGGCGGTCCACCGAGGCCGGCTCGTGGCGACGCAGTTTCATCCCGAGAAGAGCCAGCAGGCGGGGTTGAACCTCATCCGCTGGTTCCTCGAGCGGCATGCCTGAACCGACATCACTGAACCCGCATCACACTGGGGAATGACACCGATGGAACTTTGGCCTGCGATCGATCTCCGTGGAGGCAAGTGCGTGCGGCTCTCGCAGGGGGACTACGGCCGCGAGACCGTCTTCGGCGACGATCCCGTGGAGGTCGCACGGCGATTCGTCGATGGCGGCGCCCGCCGGCTTCACCTCGTCGATCTCGACGGCGCGAAGGCGGGCGGCCCCCTCCAGGCGGAACTCGTGGGCCGGATCGTAGAGGCGTCCGGCGTGCCGTGCCAGGTCGGCGGCGGCATCCGCTCGCTCGAGACGGCTTTGCGGTATCGCGACGCGGGGCTGTCGCGGATCGTGGTCGGCAGCGTAGCGATCGAACAGCCGGAGCTGCTTTCGGCCATGGCCGAGGCGATTCCGGGCCGGATCGTGCTCGGGCTCGACGCCCGCGACGGGAAGGTCGCCACCCGCGGCTGGCTCGAGACGAGCGAGCTCCTCGCCGTCGAGGTCGCGAGGCGGCACGAATCGCTTCCGCTCGCGGCCATCGTCTACACCGACATCGCCTGCGACGGCATGCTCTCCGGGCCCAACCTCGACGGGCTGGCGGCGATGATCGCCGCGACGCGGCTGCCGGTCGTGGCGAGCGGAGGCGTCGCCGTGGCCGACGACATCCGTCGAGCCGCCGCCATCGGGGCGGCCGGGTGCATCGTGGGCCGCGCGCTCTACGAGGGCACCGTCACGCTCGCCGCCGCCCTGTCGGCCGCCGGCGAGTAGGCCTACGCTTGCTTCCACAGCCCGGCGACATGGCAGCGTCACCCCCTCCCGAGCCTCTGCCGGTACGGCTTGCCAGGTTTGCCTGGGCGGGGCTTAACGCTGGAAACCGGGCGATTTGCCGGAAATCGCCTCAATTTCCGGGTCGGCCCGGGCCGACTCTCCCCCGCATGCCGTTTTGCACGGCCGCGGGGAGGCACGTAGGCTCGGACGCATGTCGACGGATATCCGCATCAAGGAGCAGCTTCCAGATCTCACGAAACGCATCGTCGAGACCTACCAGGACGCGCGGAGGATCCACTACCTCGGCCACTGCCCGCTGCCCAATTACGAGACGATCATCTCGGCCTGCGAGGATCTCAAGGAGATCATCTATCCGGGCTACCGTCGTCGCGAGAACCTCCACCTCGGCAACGTCACCTACCACGTCGGCGACTTGATCGACGGGCTGCACGACAAGCTCACCGTGCAGATCGGCCGCGCGCTTCGCCACAGCGCCGAGTCTCGCGAAGCGTCGCTCGACGGCGGCGACGCGGTGCCGGCGATCGAGCCGGCAGTGGAGAGCTGCACCGAGGCGGCCGACTTCGAGGCGCTCGGGCAGGTGAAGGCGGTCGAGTTCCTCGAGCGGCTGCCCGACGTCAGGCGGCTGCTCGCCACCGACGTGCAGGCGGCCTACGACGGCGACCCGGCGGTGCGGACGATCGACGAGGTCATCTTCTGCTACCCCGGCCTCGAGGCGGTGACGATCCACCGGCTCGCCCACATCCTGCACGGGCTGAAGGTGCCCCTCATCCCGCGGATGATGACCGAGTGGGCCCACTCGCGGACCGGCATCGACATCCATCCCGGCGCCGAAATCGGTGACCACTTCTTCATCGACCACGGCACGGGCGTCGTGATCGGGGAGACCTGCGAGATCGGCAGTCACGTGAAGATCTATCAGGGCGTGACGCTCGGCGCGGTCTCGTTCCAGACCGACGCCGACGGCCAGCTCGTGCGGGGCACGAAGCGGCACCCGACGATCGAGGACCGCGTCGTGATCTACGCCAACGCCACCGTGCTCGGCGGCGCGACGCGGATCGGCCACGACTCCGTGATCGGCAGCAACGTCTGGCTCACCCGGTCCGTCGATCCGCATACGACCGTCGTGCTCGAGCGACCGAAGCTCCGGATGCGGGGCGAGGCCCCGCCGCCCGAGGCCGACTGGCA